>CAYITW010000015.1:995-14550 GCA_964366395.1 uncultured Candidatus Saccharibacteria bacterium | reverse complement strand
AATTTTAAATTTTAATTTATAAATTTTAAATCAAATTCAAATTTTAAAATTGAGACATTTAGACATTCATTTAAAACTTAAAATTTTAAATTTAAAATTTTCTTTCCATGTTCAATACTCTTGAAAAAATAAGACAAAAACCAGAGCGAACAAAGAAGCGCATAGCACTTATAACCTCGCTGGTCCTAGTGGCTGTTATTGTGGCTGTTTGGTTTACGGTTATTTATCCTGATTTGAAAGAAGAAAATGCTCAAGAAGAGAAACTGAAAAATTTGGAAAAAAGTCCCACTGCTAGTTTTATTGAAACATTTTCAAACGGATTTTCTGCAATCGGTTCAGAATTTGGTAAACTAAAGGATAGAATATCTTCCTTTACTACATCTTCAGTATATTATAGTGCTACAACGAGCACTGAAATAGTGAATTCCACGAGTACAGAAGACGATAAAATATGATTGAAAACATAAGCTCAATATGCTATAATAGCCCTACATTTCTTTAAATTTACACTTAAAATATGGCCAAAAAAGATACAGACGAGATAGTAAAACCTACCCACATAAACGTCATTTCTCGGGAGATTACGGCAGAAATGAAAACCTCCTTTATAGACTATGCGATGTCGGTTATTACTGACCGTGCACTTCCTGATGTTCGAGATGGTCTAAAACCTGTACATCGTCGCGTGCTTTATGCAATGAACGAACTTCACCTGACTTCCTCGGCAAAATCTAGAAAATCTGCAGCGGTTGTAGGAGAAGTTTTGGGAAATTATCATCCACATGGAGATGTGGCAGTTTACGATTCAATGGTAAAAATGGCGCAGGATTTTACGATGAGATATCCACTCATTTTAGGGCAAGGAAACTTCGGTTCTATAGACGGAGACAATGCTGCGGCGATGAGATATACCGAAGCAAAGATGTCCAAAATCTCTTCGGAGCTTTTACGAGACATAGAAAAAGAAACAGTCGACTATATTCCAAATTATGATGGAACAAAAAAAGAACCAAAAGTTTTACCGACCACAGTACCAACTCTGCTTTTAAACGGAACATTGGGAATCGCTGTGGGAATGGCTACGAATATTCCTCCACACAATCTTGGTGAAGTGATGGACGCTGTTTCATATTTAGTAGACAACAAAGAAGCAACAACGGAAGACCTTTTGCAGTTTGTCAAAGGACCAGATTTTCCGATAGGAGGTTTGGCTTTTGGAGCAAAAGATATAGCTCACGCCTACGGAAGTGGAAAAGGCGGAGTTGTCACTCGGGGTGAAGCTGAAATTGTTGAGAGTAAGGCAGGCGGGACGCAGATTGTTATTACTTCTATTCCATTTCGTGTGAACAAACAGAACCTTGTGACGAAAATAGCAGACCTTGTTAGGGAGAAAAAATTGGAAGGGATAAAAGGAATGCGGGATGAATCCACTAAAGATATTCGTGTAGTTCTAGATCTTAAGGGAACTTCTCACCCACAAACTGTTCTCAACTATATATACAAACACACTCAACTTGAGGAGGCTTTTCACTACAACATGGTTGCTCTCGTGGATGGGGTGCCAGAAACTCTGTCTCTAAAAGGTATTTTGGAGGAGTTTGTTGCGCACAGAGTTACTGTTATTAAGCGTCGAACAGAGTTTGATTTGAAGAAGGCTTTGGAGCGCGAGCACATCTTGCTTGGCCTCAAAAAAGCGCTAGACCATATTGACCAGATAATAAAACTTATCCGTGGTAGTAAAGATACACCTGAAGCACACAAGAAACTGATGGCGGAGTTCAAGTTTTCTTCTATTCAAGCAAGTGCAATTTTGGAAATGAAACTTTCTCGCTTGGCGGGACTTGAAAGAAAAAAAGTTGAGGATGAACTTAAAACTGTACAGGATTTTGTTCTACAAATGAAAGCAATCCTCGGAAGTCCAAAGAAAATTCTCAGCATCATAAAGGATGAATGTAAGGAAATTAAAGAGAAATATGGTGATGAGAGAAGAACTAAAATCATAAAAGGTGGAGCACAGATTCTTTCACAGGAAGACCTTATTCCAGACGAAGAAAATGCTTTGGTTTTGACTGCAGGCGGATATATCAAACGTACAAATCCAGATGAATTCCGAAAACAAAAACGTGGCGGTGTGGGTGTGGTTGATTTGGATACAAAAGAGGAGGATTTTGTCACCATGTTACTTATGGCTTCCACACATTCGGACTTACTCTTCTTCACAGACAAAGGTAAAGTTTACCAAACGAAAATGTACGATATTCCTGAAGGTAGACGAGCTACAAAAGGTAAGTCGGTGATGAATTTTTTGCCACTTGCAGAAGGAGAGAAAATTACATCTATTCTTCCAATGCCTAAGAAGATTAAGGGCGAGGAGAGTTCAACTATGATGGTTACAAAAAATGGCGTGGCAAAAAGAGTTGCGACGGTAAGTTTTGTAGACGTCAGAATATCTGGAATTATCGCCATCAAACTCGACGCGGGGGATGCGCTAGTTTCCGCTTCTTTCACTCACAAAAAAGATACAGTTATAGTTGTAACCTCCAAAGGTCAGTCGATTCACTTCAAAGAGTCCGATATTCGAGAGATGGGCAGAACTGCTATGGGGGTACGAGCTATCAAGTTACAGAAGGGCGATGAGGTTATCTCAGCCGAGACAGTTTCAAATGAACTAAACAATGCAAACATAATGGTGATTTCTCAAAACGGCTATGGTAAATGTACAGACATAGATGAATACAAAGTTCAAAACCGTGGGGGCTCAGGAATAAAAACAGCAAAAGTTACACCAAAGACAGGACCGATAATTTCAGCCAAAGTTTTCGCTGAAGGTTCTGGAGAAATCGTAGCTATTTCTAAAAAATCTCAAGTTATACGAGTTGACGCAAAAGAAATACCTGTCCTCGGTAGACAAACTCAAGGAGTACGAGTTATGAAATTGCGTGAGGGGGACTCCATCGCTTCCCTTATCTGTTTGTAAAAAATCTCTTTCACATTCGCTTTGCTGAGCTCAGTACTTCCTCGCTCCCGCTCGGTCGCTCACCCACTTCTTTCCGGACTTTGACAGAACCATGCTTCAGGTCTGCGGGGTCTTCCAAAAGACTTAGTTCGACGAGATTGTGCTTCATTTTCACATTTTGTTATAATAGTTGAAGACACAGTTCACAAGGGGTAACTATGATACTTTGGATCGATAGATCAAGGGAAGCCACAAAACTCAAAAAACTTCTGGAAAACAAAGGTCAGACTATTTCTGTGATTCACCAAGCAGATGGTGCTCCCACAGCACAGACGGATCAAGGCCACTTCTTTTTCGGATATGAGTTCATTTGCTACCACTTCAACATTCCTCCTGCCGAGGTGTTTCGTGTGTGACCGCACCAACAAAGGAAGCCGTTTCCTAGTTGAGCGGTCTCTTTTGTTAATAACACCCTTACGCAAAGTATTTTTTCATACTATAATAGTGGTATGTTCTCTGACCCAATAAAAAACATAGAACAAGCTGGTATATTGCCTGGGATGGAAGTCGCTGATTTTGGTGCAGGGTCTGGCACTTATGTTCTTGCCGTTGCTAAGGCACTTATGGCTACTGGACGAGTCTACGCAATTGACGTTCAACAAGAGTTACTCTCAAAGATAAAAAACAATGCTGTTCGGGAAGGTATCTATAATATAGAAGTAATTTGGGGAGATATAGAAAAGCAAGGTGGTACCAAACTTCGAGACAACTCAATAGATTTTGCAATACTTTCCAACATTCTTTTCCAAGTTGAAAACAAAAATGCTGTAATCAGTGAAGTAAAGCGGGTTTTGAAACAGGGTGGTGGGGTTTTAGTTGTGGACTGGTCGGATTCATTTGGGAACATGGGTCCAAAGGTGGACCATGTAGTCACAAAGTCTGACGCTATGAGTATGTTTGAAAAAGCAGGGTTCCATTTGGACAAAGAAATACAAGCGGGGTCACACCACTACGGTTTAATTTATAAAAAGCTATGAGTAATAGTATGAGTTTTTTCAAAATCGCTGTTATCGCCATTTTCTCACTATGCTTTGTGATTGGCGTTGCTTTGTTCGCTCTTTCTAAAAGTTCTTCTGGAACTCAAAGTGCCGATTTGATTATTTGGGGAACCATACAAAGCGAAGCATTTGATTTGGCATATAGGAATTCCACCATACAAGCAGATGATTCTATCAGGATAAGCTATATCAGAAAAGATGAATCTACTTTTGATGCAGAGTTTGTGGAAAGTTTGGCGGATGGAGTGGGTCCCGATATTGTCATTCTGCGCGAAGATTCTATATATAAACATCGTAACAAAATATTTACTATTCCATATAAAAACTATACCCAGCGGGATTTTCAAGACAGGTTTATTGCGGAAGGAGAGTTATTTCTAAATGGAGAGGGGGTAGTGGGGGTGCCTTTCATAATAGATCCTTTGGTTATGTATTGGAATAGAGATATTT
This sequence comes from uncultured Candidatus Saccharibacteria bacterium, assembly GCA_964366395.1. GTDB lineage: Bacteria > Patescibacteriota > Minisyncoccia > Phycocordibacterales > DATDWN01 > C7867-006. Next base: position 10,086 of record CAYITW010000015.1, on the reverse strand, counting down.
TTTCCAATAATTTAATTTCACAACCTCCAAGATACTGGGACGAAATGAACAATTTAATAAATAAAATTACAAAAAAGGATAGCGGAGGGAATGTTTTACAAAGTGCCATTGCACTAGGAGAATCACGCAATATTACAAACAGTAAAGATATTATATCTCTATTACTACTTCAAGCTGGCACACCTATAACAAGTCGCACAAGTATAGGGGTAGCTTCTGTATTGAACGCCCAGTTTGACCACCCAATAAGACCTAGCCAATCTGCGATAAATTTCTATACTCAGTTTTCAAACCCAACAGCTCCTACATATACATGGAACCGTTCTTTGCCTACATCTTTGAACTTCTTTCTTTCAGGTAATCTAGGGATGTATATAGGCTTTGCTAGTGAACTTTTTTCTATTCAACAAAAAAACTCCAATCTAGATTTTGATGTAACATATCTTCCGCAAATTCGTGATTCAGCTAAAAAAATTATTTTTGCCCACATGTACGCTTTATCAATTGTTAAACAATCAAGGCAAGTGCCAGGAGCATTTATCGCTATCAATGCTCTAACAGAAGCAGGGGCTCTTAAAGCCTTAGAGGGGGCAACAAATCTGCCTCCAGTTAGAAGGGACCTTCTTGCAGATAAACCAACAGATGCTTTTAGAGTTGTTTTTTACAATTCCGCACTTATTTCTAGCTCTTGGATTGATCCAGACCCTACAGCAACTTCCAATATATTTCGTGATATGATAGAGAGTGTGACAAGTGGAAAAACTCGACTTTCTGAAGCGCTGGATAAGGTAGAAAAAGAGTTAGTGTCTTTGTTAAAATAAACATATATGGTTTCGCCAATAATAATGAAATCACTCACAATATTTGGAATACTTTTTCTTTGTTTACCTGTTTTCGTTTTGGCAGCTACAGGTAGTGGCAACCCACCCAGTCCATCTTCTTCTCCTAACACTGGGATTACTTATGAATGCAATGCTGGGAAACCTGGCGACTGCACATTTGACGACTTAATTCTCGCTGTCAAAAGACTGACAGACTGGGGAGCTCTTTTCGCCATCGCTTTTTCAGTTATTGTTATAGCTTGGGCTGGCTTTAACTACATGATTTCTGGTGACAATGCTGGGAAAAGAACTGCCGCCAACAAGATGATGTTTAGCGTGGTTAAAGGATTAGCTTTTATTTTGGCAGCATGGCTTATCGTAACTTTAATTACAAATGGTCTGGGCGTCACAGTTAATACATTTTTGTCTTAAACCAATATAAATTTATGATTAATAAAATTACAACTTATATAATTCTCACAATATTTTTTATTGTTCCCATTTTCGTTTTGGCAGCTACAGGTAGTGGCAACCCACCAGGAGGAACTACAAATGTAACAATTGGCAACCCCGCAGCAGGAGCTGGCAACACACTTATAGATGTTTTAGTAACACTACTTGAAGATGTTGTTATGCCGATAGCTGTGATAGCTGTCATCGTCTGGATTATTTGGGCGGGATTCTCTTACCTTACTGCTCAAGGTAAGCCAGCAGAGATACAAAAAGCACACCAAAGACTTCTTTGGTCGCTTATCGGGGCGGGTATACTTTTAGGTGCAGTCGGTATATCGAAGGTTGTGCAATCAACAATTAACGCAATAATTGTACCTTAGTAATGAATACAAAAACAAAACAATTTAAATATTTATTAGTTTCTGGAATAGCCTTGTTTTTATTTGTCCCAGTTTTTTCTTATGCGTTTTCTCTAAATAGTAGTAACTTTCGGGGACTAGTTTTGGAAGTTGTAAGCGTGATTGGAGTTTTAATACCCATACTTTTTGCTCTAGCCTTCATAATGTTTTTTTGGGGTTTGTCTAAATTCATCCTTGTAGCAGACAATCAAGCAGAAATAGAAAAAGGTAAAAGTTATATGTTGTGGGGGGTTTTAGCTTTGTTTGTGCTCTTAACTTTCAAATCTATTATTGGTTTGGTTGCGACAGAGCTGGAAATCAACAATGGGGGAATTGTGCCAGTTATACCGATAGGTAATTCGTTTCCTCCAGCCAACCCTACAATAGGGTGTCCTCCAGGACAAGTGAAAGACCCTATTACAGGAGCTTGTACATAAAAATAATTAATAACATGAAAAATACAATAAAAAATACATTACTTATAGTTTACAGTTTTTTACCAATCACATCTTTCGCCGCACTGGCTGGGGTAAAAGGTTTTTTGACCGCCTTTGGAGGACTCTTGGCACAAACAATGACCATCGTCGTTGGCTTAGCCGTTGTTTATTTCTTTTGGGGAGTTGGTCAATTTATTCTAAATTCTGGGGACCAAAAAATGCGAGAGGATGGTAAAAAGAAGATAATGTGGGGAGTAATAGCCCTGTTCGTCATGTTTTCTATTTTCGGTATCCTAGCTTGGGTAGGCAATATCTTCGGTATTAAGCAAGGCGGGGCTTTACAAGGGGATATATTCAACTTACCTTAATATAAGGAAATTACAATATTTATCCACAGTGACCTTGTTTTTATCCGTTTTCTGTAATATAATTCACACATTACAAGTTTAACAGTAATTAATAAAATATAATGAAAAAAGTTATTTATGGCGTATTGGCTCTAGCACCAGCAATGAGCTTTGCTCAGAATACAACTGGTCTTACTAATATCGTCACTTTCATACAAAGCACAGTAAGATCTCTTATACCGATTATGTTCGGTCTTGCTATTGTTTACTTCTTCTGGGGTCTTATCAAATACATAAGATCTGCAGGTGATCCAAAGGCAGCAAGTGAAGGAAAGAGTATTATGATTTATGGAGTCATTGCTATTGCTGTCATGGCTTCTATTTGGGGAATCGTTGCTTGGTTGCAAGGTACACTTGGTGTAGGCACAGGAACAACTGGTTCACCTCCAACTGTAATCGGCTTATAATTACTTTTCGGTTTATACCACAAACATAAATGTCGATTATACCTTTTCTAAACAAGGTAAATTCCTTTGTTATAAACCCCATCATCGTACTTCTGTTCGCCTTGGCTTTCGCTTACTTTATCTTCGGTATTGTTAAATTCTTATCATCAAACTCTGACGACAAGGGTGGGACACGCATTGAAGCTCGGAACTCGATTTTGTGGGGTATAGTTGGTATGGTCATCATGTTTTCTGTGTTTGGGGTAATTAACTTTGTACTGGCTACTTTTGGGATATCACACAACGATATTCCTCCACGAGCAGACCAGTTCTTACAGCCATAACACTAAACTTCTAATACCTCCCTGCTAGCAGGGGGGTATTAGTTTGTAAAAAAATAACCGCATCGTCTCCCATGGAGGCGATGCGGTTTTGTGTACTTATTACTTCTTGACTGGTTACCTGAACACAGTGACTTTCACTGCATCTGGACCAGTAGACTGGAACAAGAGGGTCTTAATCCCACCACCCAACTTGATTGGGTCGGTTAGATTTTTTGGAACGACCTTCCTTTCATCGACTAGGTTTTTGTTTACCAAGATGTTTACTTGGTCCAAATCGCCCGCCGTCCTCCAGTTGAAAGTGCTTGGAGTTGCGACCACCTCTTTATCGTCCCAGCTTCCTGCTGGTGCGATAATGGTAATGCCTCTCTTTCGCGACAACTGCCTGACCTCAGGATTATCACTCCATTCGTCAACACTTGCGTGTTCACAAATCCAGTAAAACATCTCGAGGTTTCCTTCAAACGTGGAAAGTGGGTAGCCAAGAGCTTCCGCTTGTTCCTGCCAGTAGCTTCTGTCGATGTGCATTACACCGACATGCTGGGGATTGTCTCGTCCCCAATGTGGAGTTTTTCCGTCCACCTCAAACTGGTTGAACTGCGAAACCCTTTCTGCGATAGCAATCATTTCTTCAGCTTTTTCTCCGGAGTATTTCTTTCTCAGGAATTTGCTAACGATTTCCTTACCTGCGTCGTTAAACGGAGGAGGGATTGCAATCACTTCTGCACCCAACCGCAGAACTTCTTCTGCGGCTGATTTGGCTACCCATCTTGGTTCCCCGTAGAACCGCCAAATTACAGCGACGACCATTACAGCCGTGCCAAACTTGGCGAGTGCGTATCTGAATGGATTCTTGCTTTTTTCTCGCATTAAGCCAAACAACGTAAACCCAGTGGCCACTACAAGGAACCAGAAGGTCACCATGTATTGTGTCCACCACGTTGGGAACATCCACCACAAGAAGCAGTAGAGATAGGCAAACCCCAAGAGTGTCCAGCGGACATCCGGGTTTAACTTATTCCAACCTTCCTTGATTCGAGAAAGCCATGCCTTCTCGGGTTTGGGAGTAGCTGGATCAACACTAATCGTCTCTTCGGTCTCAACCTCAAAAATCGACTCAGAGCTCTTCCTGTTACGGAGGAGCAACGTGACGATAATGAGAAGGATGATTGCCAGAACTGGGATTGGCATTACTTCTTATCCTTTCCGCCTTGATCCCTGTTTGGGATTCTTGGCGACCTTTGTGAGATAGGTCGTCGTGGTTGTCCTTGCGGGCTTCCGTTCGGAGCGCTATCAACACTATCAGTAAGTGCAACTCTCGGTGTCGGATCAGTTGACTTGAGCATTTCCGTCACACCAGCCACCATTCCGTAAATGTCATTTTGCGGAACGATGATAGCGCGAGCAGCTTTGCCCACATCAGCAGTTGTCTGCATCGCCATAGCGAATTTGCCTCCAGGAGTTTCTGCAACCTTCGCAAGTTCTCCTTGGACTTTCACTCTGGCACTGAGTAGGTTGTACTCAGCGCTTGCAGCACCGATACCTTCGTTGATTCGCTTCTCTTTCTCACCTACTGAAGCTACGATTACCGTTCTCTGTTTCGGCAACGCTTCTGCAGCTTGCATCACAGCGGTGTGAAGTTCGTGACTGAAGCTGAAAGGTTTGTTTCTGAAAAACTCAACCGTTATGCCCCAATCTTTGGATTCGTCCGTTAGCTTGGCTTTGATTGCATCAGCAACTTCCATTATCTTGGTCATGGCTTCGGCTGCCGTCATGAGCGAGAAATGGCTGTTGGCTGTCGCAATCGCGATGTCGTCCATCTGGCTCTGGACTCTTTCGATGGGTCCTTTTCCATTTTTGACATGCGTGCCAAATTTTTTGACGAGCTCGTGGACGTCGTTGATTCGCCATCCATAGGACGCTTCCCACTCAGCAGTATTTCGCTGGTTGTAAGCATCATCCTTCGGAATGGTTCTCGTCCCACCACCCGTGCCAGACTTGGCAATAGTTGTGGGTGCATCATCGGCTGGTGGTGCGAAAGTGATACGAATAGGAGGAAAGTACCCAGATGGCACTTTTCCCTCCGCTGTCTTTGTCGCATCCCCATGCCATATGACGCTCGGGTCAGCAGGGAGGTCTTTTTCTACGATTGCAGTGGGTGCTCGCAGTAATCTGTAGAACAACCACGGCACATAGACAAGACCTGGACGCACGTCTCTGACGTACGCCTCAAACCGCAAGAGCATCACGATTTCGTCCAGCTTCACAGTTTTGAGACTTTGCAGTGTGTAGAACACCTGCAAAATCAAAATCGTGAGGCCAAGACTTTTGCTGTTCAGCTGAGACATCGAGGTCCATGACCACTCTGTTCCACTGAAAGCCATACCAAAGAGCATCATCATGAGCGCTGTCAAAAAAACGACAACATTCAGGGCGATTGCGAAGCCACTTATCTGAAGTGCTTCCTTTTTCTCCGGTACCTTTGGTACTGGTGTGATCGGTGCACTAGGCACAACAACTGGTTCGTCCATACACTCTCCTTTTCAGTCTTGAAGTCAAAGAACTCACTCGGTTGTCGAATGACAACCTTTAATTTATCTGTTTGCGATTCTATCATAAATACATATAAAAGTCAATAGCTAAATTGATAAATAAACGGCTTATTATATGGGTTAAATCCGGATAACTTTTTAGTAATTCAGAAGACACTAGTGTATAATAAAAAGTGATATGTCAAAAATTACCTCTCTTACCGCAAGAGAGATTTTGGACTCGCGCGGTAAACCAACTGTTGAAGTATCAATTTCACTTGGTGGAATTGTACAAACTGACGAAGTTCCATCCGGTGCTAGTACTGGTGTTCATGAAGCATTTTCTATTAAAGCATCGGAAGCTGTGGATGATATAAACAATGAAATTTCCAGAAATATTCTTGGCAAAGAATTTGATCAGAAGACTTTGGATGAATTTTTGATTTCTCTTGACGGCACAAAAAATAAAAGTAGGTTAGGAGAGAATGCTATCTTGGCAGTATCCTTAGCCTTCGCTCGTGCAAGTAGTATCGAAAAAAGTTTGGAATTGTACGAGTATATTGGTGAACTTTCACAAAATAAAAATTTCAAAATTCCACAACCAATGTTTAATATAGTAAACGGCGGGAAACACGCAGACTCCGGTTTGGATTTTCAGGAGTTCATGATCTGTCCTATGCTGTTTGAAACAATCGGTCAAAAGATTGAAGTTTGCCAGAAAATCATAACTTCACTTAAGAATGTCTTACAAAGTAAAGGATATGAAATAAGTCTTGGAGATGAGGGTGGTTTCGCGCCAAAACTTGGCTCAAATGAAGAAGCACTAGATTTAATTGTTTTGGCAATAAAAAATGCTGGTTTTACAACAGAGGAAATAAAACTAGCTCTGGATGTTGCATCTTCAACTTTTTATAAAAATGGTAAGTATGAGTTAAAAACTGGCGGAGAAAGGGTGAAAAATAAAGATGAGATGATGGAATGGTATGAGGAATTAGTAAAAAAATATCCTATCGTTTCCATTGAAGATGGTTTAAATCAAGAAGATTTTGAAGGATTTGCTCAAATGACAAAAAAGTTTGGAGATAAGATTAGAATTGTTGGAGACGATCTGACGGTGACCAATGTGGAAAGAATAGAAACAGCTTTTCAAAAAAAAGCTGTAAATTCGGTCATAATAAAAACAAATCAAATAGGTACACTGTCGGAAACGATTGAAGCGGTGGTGCTGGTAGAGAGGCTTGGTTGGGCTTCGATCGTTTCACACAGGTCTGGGGAGACAATGGATTCGTTTATTGCAGACCTAGCTGTAGGTCTTGGCTGTCCTTATTTCAAATCTGGCTCTTTGACTCAACCAGAGAGAATGGCAAAGTACAATAGGTTAATGGAAATTGAGGATATTATAAAAAAATAAAATGAGCACACGAGCACAGATTGTTGCCACTGTAGGTCTATCTTCCGAAAATTCAGAAATTTTTACTTCTATGGTTATGGCAGGGGTTGATGTTGCCAGATTAAATTTTTCTTGGGGAAATTTTGAAGAAAAAAAACAGCAGATTGCAATGATAAGAGAAGTTGAGAAAAAAACTGGGCATAGGATTCCAATTATTGCTGATTTACCTGGTCCACGTCTCCAAACAGGAGCAGTACATACATATGACAAAACAGCTACCACTTCGTTTACCCAAAGAGATAGAGATTGTGTAGAGTTTGGAGTATCGCAGAATATTGATTACTTCGCACTTTCTTTTGTGGGCACGGCGGATGACGTCTTGCAATGTAAGGAGGCTATAAAAAGTTTCGGGGGCAATCAATCTGTTATTGCAAAAATAGAACGAGCCAATGCTGTGAATCTAATCAGCGAAATTCTAGAAGTAGCAGATGCTGTGATGATTGCAAGAGGGGATTTGGGGAAGGAAGTTCCTATTGAAGAAATACCTTTCGTCCAAGTAGAAATAATAAAAAAAGCAAAACTAGCTGGTAAGCCAGTCATCACTGCTACAGGCATGCTTTTATCAATGACAGAGCATACAGAGCCGACTCGCGCAGAAGTTACGGACGTTAACAATGCTATTATGGAAGGGTCAGATGCCGTCATGCTTTCTGAGGAAACTGCAAGTGGTAAATATCCAGTTGAGGCTGTCCATGCAATGGAAAAAATTGTCACAGAAGCAGAAAAGCACTCTGAAGACAACGCAATTTTTAATAGTTTAAAATAAATGGAAAATACAGAAATTAAAATAGGGAAACTTGTTATAGTTCGACATCATGAAACTGAGTGGAATAAACTTGGGATTTGGACAGGTAGTCGCGATATCCACCTAACACCTTATGGTTTTGAGAAATCAAAAGAAATGGGCGAGCTTGTTAAGGACATTTGTTTTGATTGCGCTTTTGCCTCAATGGAGGTCCGTTCAATAGAAACACTCTCCTCTATGTTGAGTGTATGTATTGCGGACGGGAAATTGCCCACAGAGCATGTTGTAGAACTAAACGAGCGTGACTACGGTGACTATACTGGCAAAAACAAATGGGATATGGAAAAATTATTAGGGATGGAGGAGTTTGATAAGTTGCGTCGAGGTTGGGATTATCCTGTGCCAAACGGCGAAACATTGAAGATGGTGTATCAAAGAGCAGTCCCTTTTTTCCTTGAAAGAGTGTTGCCACTCCTGCGCCAAGGTAAAGTTGTTTTGATTGTTTCTCACGGTAATACTATTCGGTCACTCATAAAATACATTGAAAATATACCCGACGAAGATATGGTCAAAGTTGAAGAACCAATGGGGACCATCCTTATCTATGATTTGGATAATGAGGGACATATGATTAATAAAGAAATTAGAAAAGTGGAATCTGAAGTAAACTCTTAATAATAAAAAAATGGATAAAAAAATATTTGTAACAAGAAGAATTCCTGATATTGGAATTCAAATGCTTAAAGATAGAGGTTTTGAAGTTGATATTTGTCCAGTTGATAAGGTGCCAAGCCAGAGTAAGCTCATAGGCCACCTTAAAGAAAAACAATATGATGGAATTATTTCTTTACTTACAGATAAAATTGATAAAAATATTTTTCGTTCGGCGCCTAGCGTGAAAATAGTCGCTAACTACGCTGTTGGTTACAATAACGTTGACATAAAAGAAGCACAAAAAAGAGGGGTTGTTGTAACCAACACTCCAGGGGTTTCAAGTTTGGCTGTAGCAGAGCATGCTATTGCGCTTATGCTGGCATTAACTACCAGACTAGTGGAGGGAGATAAATTTGTTGTTTCTGGTAAGTTTAAGGGTTGGTCGCCAGACCATTTTATTGGTACGGA
>CAYITW010000015.1:0-985 GCA_964366395.1 uncultured Candidatus Saccharibacteria bacterium | reverse complement strand
GTACAGACTTGAGTGGTAAAACTATCGCCGTGGTTGGTGTTGGAAATATTGGTGGGAGAGTTGCATATATGGCAAAACACGGGTTCGGTGCAAGAATCGTTTACTTTGATGTTTCTCAGAATACAAAAATAGAAAGTGAATGTGATGCACAGAGGTTTACTGATTTAAACGAGCTACTTAAAGTAGCTGATATTGTGAGCCTTCATGTTCCACTTTTAGAATCCACACATCATCTAATAAATGAAAGTCATTTGAAACTTATGAAACCTACCGCATTCCTCATAAACACCTCTCGCGGACCCGTGGTAGATGAAGTCGCCCTTGTAAAAGCACTGGAGGAAAAAACAATAGCTGGGGCAGGACTTGATGTATATGAATTTGAACCAAAACTTACAAAAGGTTTACGAAAATTACCAAATGTTGTTCTGACTCCTCACATCGCTTCTGCAAGGCAGAGTGCAAGAGAGGATATGGCTGTTTTGGTTGCTCAAAATATAATCAATTTCTTTGAAACTGGGACTCCCAAGAATAAAGTAAGTTAGTTTTAAAATATTTTTATATAAAAAAAGCACCCACATATCTTTTAATAAAACATGGGGCAGCTCTTATTTTTGCACCTAGATAAATAATACTAAGTGCGTACTTTTTGTCGCTTTAGTCTCGAGTCTTACTGTTCGTACACTTCCACGATTCTCTTGTCGTCTTTGAGCATCCATTCAATCTCTTCCCAAGTTACTGGAAGGAAACCAAATGAACGGATATACTTCCGAGTATAGCGAACCTTCAGAGCCTTGGCAGTTTCTTCAAGAATTTCAGCTTTGAAGATTCCACCCAACAGAACTCCAGGGATTCCGCTCTTGTCATCTACCCGACCATGGAGAGTGAGAGTTGCGTGTTTCCTTGTTCTTCCGAAACATCTCGCGATTCTTCGAAACATTCCTGTCACGGCTTACCTCCTTTTATTGTTACGACTTCCACGGCTATC
>CAYITW010000014.1:0-15051 GCA_964366395.1 uncultured Candidatus Saccharibacteria bacterium | reverse complement strand
ACGGCGACCACCTAGATCTAAACTCTTTCCCTACACGACGCTCTTCCGATCTAGAAAAAACAATGATTCGTCGAGATTTGCTTAGTCTACTTTATAGACTTTAAGAACTTGATGGACTTTATGACTACTACATTTAAATTTGAAGCGATAGGGACGAAGTGGGTGATAGATATCTATGAAGACCTGTCTGCCGATGAGGCAGGGGCTCTTTTGCTTAAAAAAATAATGGAGAGGATTGAGGAGTTTGATAAAAACTATTCACGTTTTCGGGATGACTCACTTGTCATGAAAATGTCTCGAAAAGCGGGTGAGTTTGAATTGCCTCCAGATGCCGACAAGATGATTTCAATTTATAAAAAAATGTATGACGTGACGGGAGGGCTCGTCACTCCTCTTATTGGTCAAGTTTTATCAGATGCAGGTTACGACGCGAAGTATTCTTTGAAGAAAGGGGAACTGTCAAAACCAAAATCATGGGGTGAGGTAATTGAATGGAAAAATCCTAAACTTATTTTGAAGGAGTCAGCACTATTGGATTTTGGTGCTGGAGGTAAAGGTTACTTGGTTGATATTGTTTCGGAAATTTTAGAAAACAAAGGAGTGGATTCGTATTGTGTGGATGCAGGAGGAGATATGAGGCACAGAAGTTCAAAGTCAGAAAGTTTGAAAGTTGGGCTTGAACATCCAACAGACAAGGAAAGCGTTATCGGTGTTTTACCACTATTAAATAAAAGTTTGTGTGGCTCTGCAGGCAACAGGCGAGTCTGGGGAGATTTTCACCACATCATAGACCCTCAAAAACTTTCCTCACCAAAAGAAATATTGGCTGTGTGGGTTTTGGCCGACGATACTTTAACAGCTGATATTCTTACCACCGGATTATTTTTTGTTCCTACTGAAACTTTATTAAAACACTACAAATTTGAGTACTTAATTGTTAAAAGTGGCTATTCTATTGAAAAATCAGAAGGTTTTGATGCAGAGATATATACTTGACAATATTATGATTATCGTGCTATAATTATGGATGGAATAAGAGCGAGGCAGAGATGTCTCAAAGCGTCCACAACCGAGAGGTTTCTCCAGAGATGGAGGAGGGCAAAATGAACAAGATGAATATCGCCAGGCTGTTACTTGATGGGTCGGCACGGATTGATCTAATGAGGAAGGAAATCGATCGAGTCATCGCCATGGTCACAGAATCAGTCGTTCAAGACTCAACGAAGTTTTTCACAGAGACTGAATTTCGGTCGATGGATTTCGTGTGGCGGATATTGTTCCGTGGCACACATCTCAAGATCGTCTGTCAGCTACCCAGTGGGGTTGTTGTTCCTCTTAGGGATTATGATGTCGAAGTTCTCAGTTACAGGTATGCGGTGATTCCGGCAAGGTACGTGACTGAGGTCCATGCTGGTTTGGAAGTTTTGGTCAGCAAGATGCTTGCAACATCTTCCCATTTCGATGAGGTTCACCAACCACTCATTGATGCTGGGATGAGAGGTAACGAAACCTAAGTCCTCGATAGCGAGGCGCACACGTCAGCCCCGGCAACTAAATCGTCGGGGCTGACAGAGCCACACAATGTGTGTGGTTTTTTTGTTGTATAAAAGCAAATCCGCTTTCAAGAATTTCTTCAAGAAAGCGGATGTTATAACCAGACGCAGAGTAGGGTGATTATGAAGAGCACCCAGATTATGGGTTTGTATATCTTTTCTTTTGGCCCGTCACTTTCCTCCTCCATAATTACAAAAAATATGTATGTGAAGAATGCTGCGAGAATTACCGACAGAATCGCCACAATCTTAACCAAGACAAAAAAAGCTGTATACATAACACCTTCCAAAGTCAGCCTATAGATTACTAGCACGGAAGTCAACATGATATTATATATACATGCAATACATAGATAATTTTTTAAATAAGATCACGATGTATCAGCTTGTCTTGCGCGGACTCCAAGTTTTGGTAGCTGTTTCGATTATTTTTAGTTTTTTGGGAATACTTCCATATAACGGCTTTTTGCAAATCATTTCTTTTTTTGTACTGACTATTAGTTGTTACTCTGCTAATTTTTTGTTTGCCAAGATTTTTAAAGTTACGACCAATGTGGAGTCTTCCTCAATTTCATCATTTATTTTATTCTTTGTTTTACTTCCGATCGAGAGTCTAAACGACTTTTGGTGGGTTGCAGGTCTTGGGGTACTTTCTCAGCTTTCAAAATACGTTCTGGCAATACAAAAGAAGCATATCTTTAACCCAGTAGCGATTACCGTTTTTATTGGTGGACTGCTCGGAAGTGGGCTGGCGCTATGGTGGGTGGGAAGCTCTGTGATGATTATTCCAGTAATAATACTCGGGTTTCTAGTACTCCGAAAAGTTAAAAGATTTTCACTTTTTCTTTCGTTTATTTTTGCCAGCGTTATAAGCCTTTCTATTTTTGGAATTTTAAATGACTTGAGCGTCTATGATGCACTTTCACAAGCTATACTTTCAGGCCCAATCATATTTTTTGGAACAATAATGCTGACCGAACCACTTACAACTCCGCCAAGTCGGAAACTGCAAATTTTTTACGGAATAATTGTTGGTGGTCTTTTTGGCTCAATTTTTTCATTTGGACCGATTTATTCTACTCCTGCTCTGGCTTTGATTATAGGAAACGTGTTTTCATACATTGTCAGCCCACGAGCTCGTCTTGTTTTGAAACTAAAAGAGAAAAATAAACTAATAGCGGATGTGTATGAGTTTGTTTGGGACAAGGGGGAGCAAAAAATAGACTTTGAGGCGGGGCAGTACTTAGAATGGACACTTGGGCATAAAAGCCCAGATAACCGAGGAAATAGGCGGTATTTTACAGTTGCTTCTAGTCCAACGGAGAGGGACTTGCGCCTAGGAGTGAAGTTTTACGATAACTCAAGCAGTTTCAAAAAGAAACTGAACTCAATGGAAATTGGTGAGACAGTCACAGCTTCCCAAGTTGCAGGAGAATTTACTATACCAGAGGATAAAAATAAAAAATTAGTTTGGATTGCTGGAGGAATCGGCGTCACTCCTTTCCGAAGTATGGCAAAGAGTCTCTTTGACACGGGAGAGAAGCGAAACGTGGTTTTGTTTTTTTCAAACAGAACCGCAAAAGATATTGTTTACAAAGAAATTTTTGACTCGGCTAAAAACCTCGGTCTCAAAACCATCTACGCTGTGGGGGATTTGGCCGGAGTTCCTCCACAAGAAAATATTCGTGTGGGAATGATAAATGCAGAAATGATTACAAAAGAAGTGCCAGATTTTAAAGAACGAGCTTTTTATATTTCCGGTCCACGAGTTATGGTTACAGCTTTTGAAGAAACGCTTTCAAAACTTGGTGTAAATCGCCGAGACATTAAAACCGACTTCTTCCCGGGGTATGTCTAGTTTTTACTACTTTTTAGTAATCAGTTAGACTTCGCCACGGCTCTAAGAGTAATCGCCACTATTTTAATATTAAAAGGCACTTTTAAAAGTGTTTTTGGTGTGGTGTGATTGAAATTATTATTAATCATTACTAATTAAGTTACTAGTCAATATTATTAGAATCATTAATAACAAAAAAATATGAAAAAACTTTTAGCAAAAATAGCAATGTTGGCCACACTTGTAGCACCACTCGCAATGCCAATCGCTACACATGCGGCAAGCCCAACGTGGGATGCTACAGGAACCTTTATCGTGAATATGGAATATCTTGGTCCTCAATATGCTCATGATATGTCTTTGACTCAAGACGGTTTAGGTAACCTAACAGGTTTCGGGGGTAATCCTGTTGGGGCAAATGTCTATACTTGGGTTATCACCTCTGGAACTGTATCAGGAAATTCAATAGATTTCTTAGCGAACTACACAGCAACAGCAGATGCAGTTGTTCCACAAACTGTTCTTCACATTATAGGTACAATCGCAAATGATGGAACAATCGGTGGAACATGGTCAGACAATTATGCAGGTGGAGCGAGAACAGGCGCTCTAACAACAGTCAGTGGTGCAGCTTTGCCACTAGGCACTCTTAATGCAGAAGACTTTGGTGTAGTTAGTTATGACACAGGACTCGGAATGTTGTCTGGTTATACATCAGGTTTTGGTTTGACTAGTGCAACACTAGCAGACACTACTTCGGTAGTAGTGAGATTATATTCTGCAGGAGATGTATTATTGCAAACTAATACAGCGATTATGCCAGCATTTAGCAGTTTAGCAGGTTTCCAATTCTCTTCACCGTTTGATGTTTCTGGGACATTTGACTATGTTACAGATGGATATTGGACAAACGTAAGAGAGGCGCAGTTTGGTCAAAGCGTGCCAGCTGTGAAAGTAGTTGCCACAGTTACACTTTCAAATGGAAAGGTTGTAACAGCGACAAACTTAAATATGGTGGGAGATCCGACAACAATCTATCCAGTTGTCCCACCGGTAACAACTCCAGGTTCAAAGAACGCCTGTAAAAATGGCGGTTGGAAAACTTTCACAAGTCCAAGTTTCAAAAATCAAGGACAATGTGTAAGTTGGACAAATCATAACTAGGTTTAGGTTGGATTTATAGTTAACAAAAACCACCCTAATATGGGTGGTTTTTGTTTTATCAAAACCGATTTCTTCCCGGGCTATGTATAAAGTTTGTAAGATTGTCTCTATTCTCTCGGCTTGGTTATATATAGCTCTTGTTCCTCTTCATTTTTACCTAAACAAAGTTAATTTAAAATAGTTGACACAATATGGTAAAGATGACACTATGGTTAAATCTCATTAAATAGATTTAACTAATATGGGAACACTTGTTATTATAATAATGAGATTCTAGTATTTAAGGGTTTTTGGAGATGAAGTGTTTTTTAAGATTTTTTAATAAAAATTAGTTAATTATTGTTAATTATCATTAAATTTATGTATAAAAAATTATTTTCCTTCGTTTTAGTGTTTTCTATGGTTTTATCTACAGTCGGAGTGTTGCCACTTACGGCAAGCGCTGTTGCTGTTGATAAGATAGATATTTGTCACAAAACTGGAGACAGTTGGATGTATATGGATACTCCAGCCGGGCCTTCACTTGATGGTCATTTGGGTCATGGTGATTTTCTTTACGCTGGTGGGGATATAGACAACAAAGATGCATGGTGTGTAAACAACGCTCCAACTCCGCCAATAGTAGATATGTGTCCAAACCTTCCTGAAGTTCAAGCTACTATACCCGATGGCTATCAGTTAGTTGAAGGACAATGCGTTCCTACTCCTCCTGCTACAGGGGTGATTATTGTTGAAAAACAAACTATACCTGGTAATGATGTAGATTTTCATTTTGACGCTAGTTATGACGAGGATGGTTTTAATGTTAGGGATGATGAAAACAATAACAGTGGGCCTCTAGCACCAGGAATATATTCTGTTTCTGAAGATTCATACCCTGGTTACACTCAAACTAGTGCGATCTGTAGTGATGAAAGTAATCCATCTGAAATCAACCTTGGACCTGGAGAAACTGTTACTTGTGTTTTCACTAACACTTTTATAGAAGAAACTCCAGACACCGCAACTATCTCTGCTAAAAAAATCGTCTGTCCTACTGAAGATTTACTTCCAAACTGGGGAGCGGGTAATACCACAATGCAACAGATTACATCCAATACCGCTACTCGGTTTTTGAATGCAAATCCGACTTGTCACTTAGAAGAATGGGATTTCCAATGGTCACTTGATGGCGTTGGTAATCCTGGGGACAACAATACTGACGGATCTATTTCTGGATGGAACAACTTCTCTACTACTGCTCTAGTTCCCGCTGGCACTATCTGGGTTCGCGAAGTTTTTAATGACGACTACGTTCCGTTTACTGGACAAAACACTGACCAACCAGTATCCGCGGAAATCTATTGTCACAGTGATGTACTCCACTACGACAACTGGGAATTTATTAATGTTATTGCGGGAGAAACATACCACTGTGTAGCTTTCAACGCTCCAGTAAATCCTCCAACACCACAAGATGGAAGTGTTCACATATTTAAGTTTATTGACGGCGAACAAGCAACTCCTGAAAGTGCAAACAATGCTTCTTTCCCAATGTTTACTGCTACTTACAATGCTCCGTTTACTCTAGACAATGACGGATGGACTGTGGGAGACCTACCATACGAAGCTTCCACTTCGCCTATTCCTGCAGGAGGCTCATACACTGCAAACGAGGACCTTTCCACAAGTCTCGTAGGGGAAAGCTGTACGGAGGGCATACAGTATATGTTGGAAGGTTATAGTTCTGGTGGAACTCTTAACGCAGCGATGTCTGCTCCAAAAACTCTTACACCTCCAGAGTTTGTGATAGATGGTGATGTATATATGATTGTTTGGAACAAGAAATGTGGAGAAGTAGAAGGCGCAACAACTATTAAAGTTCATATTTATAAATATCTTGATGATGGTGAAACTATCACTCAAGTTCCTGACAACGCAGGTCTTACTCCGTTCCCAATGACCGCAACTTGGATGACTGCTAACCTAGATGGCGGAGTTGAAGCTTCCGGTGACTATGTGCTAGGAAATAATCACGGCGGAGCAACACTATTATATTCAGCAGATACTTCACCAATGGAAGTACCAGCCGACTACACAACAACAGAAGTCACGGACGGAAGTGTTGTAGTTGCTACAAACTCTGAAGTATGTCCTGAAGGTAAGTACAGACTACTCGGATACAAGTCAGGTGATTCACTTGTGGAGGCAGAAGGAGCAACTCTAAGTCCGACTGCACCAGTATATACAGACATTGCTATTGATAAATACGTGATTGTTGTGAACGAAGAGTGTGTGCCCCCACCTCCTCTTTGTGATGCGAATTTAGAACTTATTCAGAACGGAGGATTTGAAGCGCCAGCACTTTCAAACCCAAGTTGGAGTATTGTTCCTGATTCAAACCCATTACTAAAATGGCTTGTCTCCTGGGTAATCCCACAAGGAAATGGAACACTTGGTCTTGAAATTCAAAATCACGTGGCGGGTGATCCAGCCGTAGGTGATCAGCACGCAGAATTAGACGGTGATCACCCAGTAATGATTTCTCAAGATATCGCTACTATTCCTGGTCAAAATTATGCACTTACATTCAAATATTCCCCACGACCAGGACGAAACGGACTTGATAACGAAATACAAGTTAAGGTAGATGGAACTGTTGTCGGGGGGACCTTATCAGTTGATGGAAGTCCAAACTCAAATACAGTGTGGAGTTCAGAGGTTAGAAACTTCACCGCTGCAAATGCAACAACATCAATTGCTTTCGACGATATAGGGACTGATACAAGTTATGGTGGCTATATAGATGATGTAAGTTTAAGATGCGTTCCGCCAGTAGTTGATGTTTGTCCAAACGATCAAGGTGTTCAGACGGAAACTTCACAATGTACTCCAGTACAACAAATTCCTCAATGTAGTGATGAGGTTGATAACTCTGATAGTGAAGATACACTTATTGATTCCGCTGATCCAGGATGTCACTCAGATGGAAATGCAGGTAATTCAGAATCTTATGTACCGACAGATGACAGTGAATCCAATGTGTTAGTAGACGAGACTCCAACAGATGTTTGTGAAAACATAGAAGGTAATCAGCCGTCAGTTCCAGAAGGAATGATTTTGGAAGATGTTGATCAGTGTGTTGAGGAAGATGATGAAACACCTCCATCTATCACTACAAACAATAATCCTCCGTCGCCACCAACAGGAAATGGTCCTATCAGTTTCGGATTTATTAACGGAGGAGGGGTTCTCGGTGCATCTACTGTCGGAGAAGTTCTTGGGGACTCTTGTGGATTATATATGGAGAAACACATACGATTTGGTAGCTCACGAAATGATTCAGAGCAAGTAAAAAAACTTCAAGCATTTCTCAATAGATGGTTGAAAGCTAACCTTCCAGAAACTGGATTTTATGGACCATTAACATATGCACAAGTTAAAGCTTTTCAAGTGCAATATGGTGAGGACATATTAAAACCTTGGGGTCTTAATAATCCAACTGGACTAGTATATCTTGCGACACTTACTAAAATAAATAAGTTGGAATGTCCGGAGCTTTCGTTGGAGCTTCCACCACTTGTGCCTTGGTCACAAAATCCGAACGCTCAGTAAAATCGTATAAAGTATAAGAAAAGCAAAAAAGCCCTAGAAATAGGGCTTTTTTGTGCCATTTACATTATTTGATTTGTGTTTTATAAGTTTTATGATATAGTGTCAATATGTTTAAATGGCTCAAAAAAGTATTTATTCCTCACAAACACAACGATTATAAACCGCATCTATTTAGAGAAGTTGGAGCAATTTTACTTTTTTCTGTAATCATTTTTTTGTTTCTTCTCGCTGTATCTGGACCGACTGTTTTAAATCGCTTAAATCTAACAGCACTCGTTTTGCCTAAAGTTTTAGTGGATTACACAAACGATAACAGAGCTACTGAAAATTTTAGTCATCTCACCATAAACTCTACACTAGAAAAAGCAGCTCAACTCAAAGCTAACGACATGGCAGAGAAAGGATACTTTGCACACAAAAATCCAGAAGGAAAAAGTCCTTGGTATTTTTTTGGGCAAGCAGGGTATGATTTTGCTTACGCAGGAGAAAACTTAGCTGTAAACTTTTCTGACTCGGTGGATGTAAGTCGAGCTTGGATGGCTTCTCCAGGACATAGAGCCAACATAATGAACGGCAACTTTACTGAAATAGGAATCGCGACTGCGGAAGGTATGTATCAAGGTCGCCCGACAGTTTTTGTAGTCCAACTTTTTGGAAGACCAGCAGCAAAAAAACAAGTGGCAACTTCTCCTTTGGTTTCTTCAACCCCTAAACCAAAACCAACAACATCAGCAAATAACTTAACTCAAAGCACTCCTTCGACTGCTGTCTCAGGATCTCCAGCCTCACGGTCTACGACAACAACTCAAACGGTTTTGGCTGAAAGTGTAGCGGGGGAAATAACTAAGGATAACGGTAGTAGTGAACTTTTTATCTCTGTTGAAAATGTTGGCGTCGAAAGTCAGCCTACAACTCCTGACCCACACTACGCTTCGCTTATTGAAAAAATAATAATGTCACCAAACAAAACTCTCAGTATTGTTTATCTAGTCTTGGCTTTGATTATTGTTACTGGCTTAACACTCATGATATTTATAGAGATAAGAACACAGCATCCAAGACTTATTCTTATGGGGTTTGCACTACTTTTTATAATAGGAGGACTTCTCTATATTTATGAGTATCTCTTACTTGCTCCTGTTGTCGTTGTTTAGTACTGTAATTACTACGACCTTTTGTCGTCTACTTACATGGAGAACATGAAACAAGAATTTATCTCGGCTTTTGACCAGCACTCCGACGCCCTTTTTAGGCAATGTTTTTTTAAGGTGCACGATAGAGAGCTAGCCAAAGATATCTTGCAAGATACTTTTTTGAAGGCTTGGAAGTATGTATCAGAAGGCAAAGAAGTGAGCAACATGAAAGCTTTTTTATACAAAATCTTGAATAATCTCATAATAGATGAGTATCGAAAAAAGAAACCACAATCTTTAGATGTTTTAGAAGAAAGCGGTTTTGAGCCTCATGCAAATGAATCAAGTACGATAGAAGATAAAATTGATGGAGCCAGAGCTTTATCCCTAATAAACAAACTTCCCGAACCGTACAAGGAGCCAGTTTTTCTAAAGTTTGTAAACGGTCTTGAGATTTCTGAGATTGCAGATATCACTGGTGAAGCAGAAAACACAGTATCAGTACATATACATCGTGGATTAAGTAAATTAAAACAATTATTTGAATATGAAAAATAACATAGACAAAATTATCGAAAGTGCCAAACAAGTATCTCTAAGTAAAGATGAGAAAGTTTTAATGCGAGAGAAAATTTCTAAATACATAGATTCTACGCCTCTTCCGTCTCCTTTTGTAATGAAAGAAAAAGTCGGTCGTCTAAGTGAGTATAACAACATAAAGTTGTTCAATTTATTCACATTAAAACAAACATATATTATGCCGATTGTACTATTTATATTGCTTTCTCTTGGTGCTGGAACAAGTGTTGCTGCCCAAGGTTCACTTCCAGGGGATGTACTCTACCCAATCAAAATACATTTAAATGAGAACATTGAAGGCTTTGCTACTATTAGCTCAAAAGGAGACGCTGAAGTCGCATTGAAACAAGCTATAAGGCGCTTAGAGGAGGCAGAGAGTTTGGAGGCTAGAGGCAGTCTTTCAGAAGAAAGAGCACTTGAGATAAGAGGTAACTTTTCAAGAGAAGTTGAGTCAATGAATAAGCGCTTGGCTAAAATAGCAGAAAAGGGCGATTCAAAATCAAGAGATGAAGTCAATGATAGATTTGAGAAAGAAATTGATGATCATTTCAGAACATTCATAATTATTACTGGAGATGGTACGACCACAACTCCTTTTGCGGATATTATACGAGTAAGAAAAGAAAGATCCGATGATAAAAATGACAAAGAAGATAATTTAAAAAGGGCAAATGAAAAGAGCGGAGCTCGTTTAATAGATGATAAGGATAACAATAGAGGTGGTACAAGTGACGATAGTGATGATTCCGATGATGACTCAAGTGATGACTCACTGGATGATTTAAATGATGATAGGGGTGGTAATAGTGGTAGAGATGATGAAGATAATGATAATGATGAAGATGAAGATGAGGATAGTGGAAAAGATTTGCCAGTCATCGTTCTCCCGGTTGCAACGAGTACAGCAACAAGTACGACTGGAACGACGGTTGCTAAGTTTACTCTGACTCAAGTGGCACAACACAATGTTTCAACAAATTGTTGGGCGGTTGTTGGTGGAGTTGTTTACAATCTTACAAGTTGGATATCCCAGCATCCCGGTGGAGCAGTTGCGATTATCGGTCTTTGTGGGACAGATGCAACTGTAGCATTTACTGCACAGCATGGAGGACAGGGAAATCCGGCACGGGAGTTAGCTGGTTTTAAAATCGGGGTTGTTCAATAATTTCATCTTTGACGTATTTATTCAAAACCATCTCGTCGATGGTTTTGTTGTATAATAAAGAAATGCAAATGGATGAAGATGAGATAAAAAGAAAACTAAGCGCAGAAGAATATGCAGTATTGAGAGAGAAGGGTACGGAGGCGCCTTTCAGTGGTAAGCTTTTGCACGACGATAGAGATGGGATGTACACCTGTAAAGTTTGTGGAAATAAACTTTTTTCGTCTGATGCAAAATTTGACTCTGGCACTGGTTGGCCTTCCTTTGACGAAGCTTTACCGGGCAGTGTTAAAGAATTAGTAGACGAATCTCAAGGAATGCATAGGGTTGAAATAACTTGTGCACAGTGTGGATCTCACTTGGGACATGTATTTCCTGATGGTCCGACCAAGACGAAAAAAAGATATTGCTTGAATTCAGTGTGTTTGGAGCTAGAGGAAAATAAATAAACTTACTCTTCTCAGGTCCTCGGAAAAAATCCCCAGACCTTGCGAGGAGTAAGTTTTATTTATTTTTGTGGTATTATTAAAATATGGACAGAGACGCCTTACAAAGGTATTTTTTTATAGGACTTCTGCTAATAGTCTCATTGGTTATATTTTTTATTTTTCTACCTTTCTTGGAGGTGATAGTTTTGTCGGTTATTTTGGCAATTTCTCTAGGACCTATATACTCAAAAATATTAAAAAAACTGGGTGGCAGAGAAGGACTTTCCGCTCTTCTTGTGATTTTTCTATTTGCGGTAATTATCATTGTTCCAGCTTCGTTTCTTGCCACAAAGCTTCTAAATGAGTCGAAAGATTTATATACACAACTAACTGATGGTACGCAAATTGATTATATTCAAAAAATTACAAGTCTAACAGAAGAAACAATACAAAAAATCATTCCAGGGTTTAGGGTTAATATCGGAGAATATATAAGCCTTGGTGCAACTTTCATAACAAACCATTTGAGTAGTATTGTTTCGGGTGTCTTGGGAGTTGGCACAGGTATAGTTCTCATATTTTTTTCAGTTTATTTTCTTTTGAAGGACGGCAAAAAATTTAAACATATATTGATAAGTCTTTCTCCGCTTAGTGATGAGTACGACCAGCAGATATTTCTTAAGATTAAACAAACTATTCACTCCACAGTGAGAGGGGTTTTACTCATTGCTCTGGTTCAAGGACTTTTGGCAGGAATCGGCATGTGGATTTTTGGTGTACCCAACCCGACACTTTGGGGTACAGTTTCAGCCGTAGCATCTCTAGTACCAGGACTCGGTACAGCAATAATTTTTATACCTGCGGTTGCTTACATGATGATTATCGGCAACTCCGCTTTTGCCCTCGGACTTCTTTTGTGGGGAGTTCTTATTGTTGGTCTTGTAGATAATTTCTTAACGCCATATCTATACTCAAGAGGTATTGAGATACACCAACTCATAATGCTTTTTGCGGTACTCGGAGGGCTAGTTGTATTTGGACCAATAGGCTTTATCTTTGGACCGATAATCTTAGCTCTTTTCTTCTCACTTATCGATATTTATCAAAACCTCATTTTGAAGAAAAAATCGCTCTGATTTTCTGTGCATAAGTTTATATATTTCATACTCTAAACTGCTATAATAGTAAAGTAAATTACTATTTAACAATTTAATATATGGGGACACCAAAATTTTTACAGTCCGCCCACGATTACATTTTTTCAAATACAAAAATGTCGTGGTTGTGGCTTATTGTTCGTGTTTATGTTGGTTGGCAGTGGTTACATGCTGGTTACGAAAAAATAATTAATCCAGCTTGGGTGGGGGAAACTGCTGGGGGAGCAATGACGGGTTTTGTAAATGGGGCTTTGGCAAAAACTGCGGGAGCTATGGCAGCAGCCCAAAATGTTCCTATTGAGACGGTTCATGCCAATGTCTCCGATTGGTATGCATGGTTTTTAAGTCACGCGGTTTTACCAAATGTTTATGTTTGGTCACACATGATAGCTTATGGAGAAGTTTTAGTTGGTCTCGGACTTATCGTCGGACTCTTCACTTGTTGGGCGGCATTTTTTGGTTCTTTGATGAATATGAATTTCCTCATGGCAGGCACTGTTAGTACGAACCCAGTACTTCTACTACTTGCTTTGCTTATCATGATGGCACACAAAATCGCTGGATTTATTGGTCTCGATTATTATTGGTTACGAAAAAACCGGTAGATTTATACAAATAAAAAACCGGCAAACTTTTATATTTGCCAGCTTCAATCCTTGCTAACACCTCTCGAGGTCGAGGGGGTTAGCGTCCCTTCTGATTCGGGTTTTCGCTTGAAAATCCAATCCAAAAGCATGATAGCCTTGTAGCTCGGGTAAGCCAATATCACGATTGTCGCCAAGGCTCTGTCTGAAGGGTTTTCAAAGGGACTCGTCACAATCTGTAGCACCAGAACAAAGATGCGACCTAGAATACCCCACGACTCCGCCAGTGTGATGGTGAAGCAAAAAGCCCCAACTAGGCTCAAGAATACAATAATACGAGTGTAGTACATCTCGTCCTCCGTGGGCTATATTCGCATATTTTGTGTTTAAAATCAATTCCAAAAAATTTGACAAAATAAACGAGATGGTATATAGTAGATTTATTGAGTCTTCTCTATTTTATTTAACTTGAGATGAGGGGTCAAAGACCCGCACTCAATATTAATTATGCATCCAAATACAAACAGAAGTTCGCATTCGCGGACTTTCAAACGACCGAGCTTTGCGCGAGGAAGTACTGAGGCCAGTAGGTCGAATGTACGACCAGGTTTTTCTAGCAGAGCTCCACAAAGAGGTGGTAGGAATTTTTCTCGTAGCGGAGGCAGAGGTCGTGGACACAGTGCCCACATCGACCCAAATCGATTTATAAACAGAGCGGTAATCACTGAAGAAGTAACGCACTTTGTGCCTGAGCACAAGTTCGCAGATTTTCTGATAGATGAACGTTTGAAAACAAATATCATAAGTAAGGGATACGTAACACCAACGCCAATACAAGACAAAGCAATTCCTCACGTCTTAAAAGGGCAAGATGTGGTTGGTATTGCAAACACAGGTACAGGTAAAACTGCAGCTTTTCTTATCCCACTTATTCACAAAGTTTTAAGTAAAGAAAAGGAAAATATTTTAATTGTTGTGCCAACAAGAGAGTTAGCTTTACAAATACAAGAAGAGCTACGGGGATTTATCGGTGGGATGAAACTTTACTCCGTGGTTTGTGTGGGCGGAGCATCCATAGGTAACCAAATGCGAGATTTGAGATATCGAAATGAATTCGTTATCGGAACCCCTGGTAGAATAAAAGATTTGATTGAGCGAAAAGTTCTCAATCTTTCACACTTTAAAACTGTGGTTCTAGACGAAGCCGACAGAATGCTGGATATGGGGTTTATAAACGACATGAAATTTATGATGGCAAAAATGCCGAAAGAGCGCCACACACTTTTCTTTTCAGCTACAATGTCACCAGAAATTGGAGCTTTAATTAAGGACTTTTTGAAAGAGCCAGTAATGATTTCTGTTAAAACAGCGGACACAGCAAAAAATGTTGACCAAGATGTTGTACGTATTCAGAGAGGAGATAATAAACTAGATATTTTACACAGCATGCTTATGAAGCCAGATTTTAACAAAGTTTTGATTTTCGGTAGAACAAAACATGGAGTAGAAAAACTAACTAAAATGCTAGTCGCTCGCGGTTTTAAAGCCGAGTCTATTCATGGAAATAAAAATCAATCAGGAAGACAGAGGTCACTCAAGTTTTTCAAAGACGGTAAGGTACAAATTCTTGTCGCAACAGATGTGGCTGCGAGGGGTTTGGATATCAGCGATGTGTCACATGTCATAAACTTCGATATACCAGCGACGTATGAGGATTATGTGCATCGAATTGGCAGAACGGGACGGGCGGGTAAAAAGGGTAAAGCTTTCACATTTGTTGAGTAGTTTACTCAGGTCTTTTTCACGAACTTCATCGTCTAAAATAATTTTATTACCGACATAGAGTGAGCGAAATAAGAA
>CAYITW010000013.1:0-15333 GCA_964366395.1 uncultured Candidatus Saccharibacteria bacterium | reverse complement strand
CCCATTTGTTTTAATTGATCCATTATTTGAGAAAGGTATGGATGATTTGATAAAGAAAAGTTACGAGACTCTAAATTTAATTACTTATTTTACAACCGGAGAAGATGAGAGTCGTGCTTGGACGATAACAAAAGGCTGGACAGCCCCACTTGCTGGAACAGCTATCCATACCGATTTTAAGGACAAGTTTATTCGAGCCGAAGTTGTTCACTGCAATGACCTACTTTCTGCTGGCTCATATGCAGTAGCTCGAGAAAAAGGAATGGTTCGAACTGAAGGAAAGGAGTATGTAGTTAAGGATGGTGATGTAATCGAATTCAAAATCTAGACCTTGACCCAGTATGTATAGCGTGATAGTTTTTGGGTAGACTTGTAGTTCGTTCCACTTCATAAGAGGTAACAAATGTCTGAAACAGTTCTATCTGGTATTCGTGCCACGTCACGGTTGCACTTTGGTAACTACCTTGGTGCGGTCCAGAATTTCGTAAGGTTTCAACAGCAAGGTAACACTTGCATGTACTTCATTGCTGATTGGCACTCGCTGACAACAATGGAAAGTCCGGATGAAATCAGAAATAACTTGATTGAGATTGTGAAGGATTATATTGCAGCGGGACTTGATCCTGAGCAATCAATCATTTACGCTCAGTCGAGTATCCCAGAAATCGCTGAATTATGTCTCTATCTGAGCATGATTCAGCAAGTGGGTGAACTTGAACGCATTCCTACATTCAAAGACTTGATTAGGAAGAATCCTGATAACGTCAATCTTGGCACCATGACTTATCCAGTACTCATGGCAGCGGACATTTTGGGCCCTAGGGCCACACTTGTTCCTGTTGGCGAGGACCAGATTCCAAACGTTGAACTTACGCGAATGCTTGCTCGTAAGTTCAATGCTCGTTTTGGCGAAACATTTGTTGTCCCAGAAATGATGAAGCAAATGATTCGTGTTCCAGGTCTCGATGGTTCCAAGATGAGCAAGTCTGAGAGCGACAATGCGATTGACATCAATTCACCAATGGATGTCATTCGTGAACGGTACATCAGAAAGGGTGTCACTGACACCATGCGTGCTCGCTCTACTGACCCTGGAGATCCTTACAACCGTTGTAAGTCAGTCTACCCAGTTCATGAGATGGTGACTATCGGCGAAGTCGAAAATCGGAAAATCGCTAACGCCTGTCTCAACGCTGAGATTGGTTGTGTTGCTTGCAAGCACCTTCTGGTGGACAGTATTGCTAGAGTTCTCGAACCGTTTCAAGCGGCTAGAGCTGAGCTTGCAGGTAAGGACGATTATATCCGAGAAATTCTCTATGTGGGTGGCATCAAAGCAAGGCTACTCATTAAGGGGACAGTGGAGATAGTCCGGTCAAAAATGGGGATTGAAGTGTACTAAATAAGAAGGTTGTCCACAGGGGACAACCTTTTTTTATTGCACAACCTCGAGAGAGGTTGGCGGGGACAGGGAGACTCGAACTCCCAAAGGCGGTTTTGGAGACCGCCGGTTTACCAATTAGCCTATGTCCCCGCATAGATTTATCTGTCAAAAGGTTATATTAAAGTATAGTTTTCGTCAAGCAATCTTTGAAGCACCAAAACCAAATATTTCTTCATAGTTTTTATTGCCAAAAAGTATAGGATAGAAATTTTTATCTGCTTTGATTTCTACGTTTTTAACCTTTGCGTATACTTGATTTGCTCTAATTAGTTTATAGTTTTTTATACTACCAATAAGCATTGCTCCTTTTGGCTTAGGTATTGTTGTATAAATAATAAAAAAAGTTGTTTTACTATATAATCTTTTTTTTGAATAAGGTTCCAACATATTTAAATGGATAAGTAATCGTTTTATCCCTACAACAATTTTTCTTAATACCTTAGTATCTCTATCTTTTCCGTACTCAAATGCTAAACCAACTTTTGCGTTCGATATCAAGGCATTGTTTTTTGTGGCTTTCATAATCAAAGCATATTTTGGGGCTATAATTTTTATATATTTCCGTGTAGTTTCGTTGTCTTTAGTGACAATAAGGGAATCTGTGAGCTCACTTGTAGTCGAATGTATATCAATAACAATGTCTGCAGATTTAATTATTGGTAATAGTTTATATGCTCTTTTTTCTTCGTAATTTCCAATCTTTTTGCCTGGAAATGAACGGTTTAGATCTTGATGAATAAATCGTTTATTTAATTTAAAAGCACGCTCATTGGCGATATTTACAATGACCTCTCCCTTTTTCAGGTTCAATTTTTTTATAGCTGTAGCAACTTTTAGACCTATTTTTTCATCTCCGTGTGTAGCTATATTTAGTATAATTTTCGGTCTTTTATCCATTTAGTTTTATTTAATTAAGATATCTTATTTTAAAAGAAAAAGCGAGACGGGGAACGTCTCGCTTTGGTGTTAGAAAGCACCTTGGCAAAGAGAGTGGCAGTAACCAACCCACTCTGCAATCTCATATACAGACTCTGTTGCACCGAACATCCTAAACTCAATTGTTCCGTGAACAGATATGCGTATGAGATGCCAGCAGTTTCGTGGAGATTCTTCAAATCCATGATTCTTGGCATATCGTTCGTACTCATCCCAGTTGTTGTAACGGGGAGGTTTGAAATCTGGTGCCATAATCTTGTAGATTTGGAGCCGTTCACCCTTCGACTTGTCGCCCATTTTGCAGAGCTGAGACAAACGTTCAATAGCAATGTTGTATGCCTTGATTGCTTGTTCAGGCGAGCCCATCCCAATATGCACATGAGTTCCCGCAACCCTGCAAGCAGCTCGAAGTACCTTGAGTGGCATGTCCTTGGTGATTACTTGATACCTCCCTGTAGGATCAGGGTACACGTCCAAAGGCATATCCTCTGGAGCAACTTCCGAGTGAAGAGCTTGGAAATTAAAAGATATTTCATCCAACTCCAAGAGCCTCTGTGACTTTAGGAGAACTTCACCTACTTTCAAGATGTGAGTTGGATTTGTTCGCATCTCTAATTGACATGCAGACAACTCATATCCATAGTTACCAAAACCTTCAAGCTTTGGGACAATTTCTGGCGCGATAGGAAGGATTTTTCCATATCGAGTCAAAAAACACTCCCGCTCAACTCCTACAAACAGGTGCTTGGTCGGATCAAAAGCAAATCTTTCAGTGAACGATTTCATCTCTACCTCCATGTTGATATAAAGAACAATTAGGAAAGAAAAAACTTCCCATCCTTCATGCACAAGTACAATACTTATACAGAAAGGACGAGAAGTGTCTCGTGGTGCCACCTTACTTTAGAGCGGGTGCTCACTTACTGACGCCAGTTATTAGTTGGTTATCAGTTCTACTTAATTACGGAGTAACCCGGATCTCCACTTTTGCAGAGATCACCTTGCCTTAAGCGACTTAGGCCCAACCCTCTGCAAATACAGAGGACCTAAATACTAGGTTTTCAGAATAAAAACATCCTTACTCAAACTAGCAAAAGTAAATAAATATGTCAATGTAATAAAAAAGTGTGGAGATTTTGGGTTCCCACACTTCTGAACTGTACTACTTTGTCGGCAACACTTGTTCTTTCAAACACTCGTGACATCTGGGTATAGATGGAGGTGTGTTTGAAAATGTGACTTGGCAACCCAAACAGACGAATTCATCCTTTCCTGTCATGATGATGGGAGGAATTTGTATAGTCCCGCATCCAGGACAAGCCACTTGGTTGTCTTTTTCTGCCAACAAAAATTCAAGACCACAGTTCGGACACCACGCATTTACTGACGTGGTTGTGGGCATATGGGTCATAACACCACCTTGTTAATTGAGGTAAACGCTGGATTCCTTTCTGGAAATAACGATACTCTCGAATATTTATGATGTCAATAGAAAGAACGCATGGTTTTAACCATGCGTTCTGTAGGTTCACAGACTCACTCGCTGTTCCAAAGTTCTGGAAAAAAACGAGCTTTTTCTACTGCAGACTTGAGGTAGGGTACACCCTCTGTGTGTCCAGTGCCCGGCTTCGCTCCAATCTGTCGAGTTGCCACTGACATGTGTGCTTTCCTTAGAGAACAGAAAGCTTTGTCGTACTCAATAAGAGCTTGAGTAAGTGGGTTAACGGGATTATCCTCGTGAATGACCCCAAGTTTGGCCACTTTGGCTCTCAAGATTTTTCTTACAGTATTGCCCTTTGACAATTCTGAAAGTCTTGGTGTCCACAAGCGCACCTTAGGTTGGCCTTCTCCAGCCTCAGCACCGCGATCAAGAAATCCTCTGAAAGTGTAATCAACGCCTCTATCAGTGGCGTAGGTATCATCTGGCTCAATACCAGAAAGGATTTCAATAATCCGGTACTGTTCACTTTCAAGACCAGAAGCTGGAGCAAGAGCACCGCGAAATTCAAAGAAACTCTTCGGTTCCATATTGGTCTTAAGTGCGGACATGAGAGTTCCGTGTAACTCTGTCCAATTGGTCAGACGTTTGACAAGTTTTACTGCGGATGGATAGTCTTCCTCTTCCATTTTCCACATTAATTGCCAAAGCGTTTCGATATGCAGTGCGAACCCAATTTCAACCATCTGATGAACGGCTATAAACTGGGGCTCGTCCGGATGCAAGAAATCACGCGCATCTGGAAAACCGACATTTGGTCTTGATAGACCCAACAAAGCTCTAAGGTTGATGTATCGACAGTAATGAACCTGTTCGAGATCAAGCACCTCATGCTCACACTCCCACGCTTTATTATCCATAGGTCAATCCTCCTTTTACTGTGACCAAGAACTTCAACTCTAATCCCTATGGTATACATATAAAAAAGCATGTCAATTCAGCTTTTTTGTGTTAAAATTTGCTCATGAAAAAAGGATACAAAGACAATATTGAAAAATTAACAATAGAGAACACTAATTTTAGAAAGATTTTGTATACGGGAGAGGGGAGTCAACTTGTGCTTATGAGTTTATTACCTGGAGAAGAGATTGGTAGTGAGGTTCATACTGAGAACGACCAGTTTTTTAGGTTTGAGACAGGAAAAGGAAAAGTAATAATAAACGAGACAGAATACATTGTTTCTGATGGAGATGCGGTAATAGTGCCCAAAGGAGCACGGCATAATGTAGTGAACGAGAGCAGTACGGAACCTCTAAAGCTCTATACCATATATAGTCCCGCACACCACAAAGATGGTATAATACGTGTTACTCGAGATGAAGCAATGGACAAGGAAGAAGATTTTGATGGTAAAACAACCGAGTAAACTAAAATATTATAAATTAACCTAATTACTATAAATATATGCAAAGAAACAAGACTAAAGATTTTTTCCTTGACTTGGGTGTAACAGTAGCTTTATACACTTCAGTTGTAAGTTTACTTAACCTTCTCTTCACAGTAATCAATAAAGCTTATCCGCAAATCACCAACGGTTATTCTTATTTCGGTAGTCAATCTATATCTTGGCCAGTAGCAGTCCTTATTATTTTCTTTCCAATTTTTATTTTCTTGATATGGTTTGTCTCCAAGGATATGAATGAAGAGCGAAAAAACTCTGGAATTCACAAGTTTTTAACTTATCTTACTCTTTTTATAGCAGGTATTGTTGTAGCTGGGGATTTAATTACAGTTCTTTACTATTTTATTGATGGACAGGAATTGACAACAGGTTTTCTTCTTAAAGTTCTTGCTATCTTTGTAGTTACAGGAAGTATTTTTACTTACTATATATCGGATATACGAGGAAAACTTACTCCAACAAACAGGATGTTTTGGAGAATTTTCGCTCTAGTAATCGTGGTTGGCTCAATAGTTTGGGGTTTCTCAGTATTAGGTTCTCCTAACACACAAAGGCTTATAAAATACGATGAACAGAAGATATCTGACCTTTCAAACCTAAGAAGTGCAATCGAAAATCACTATGCATTAAATGGAAGTTTGCCAGCTAGTTTAGACAACTTGGATCCAAACTATTATTATTTCTCTAAACTAGACCTGCAAACACAGAAACCATACGAATACAGAAAAACTAGTGATTTAAAGTACGAGCTTTGTGCAGAGTTTAATAGATCAAACGTGGGTAACACAAATATTCAATATTCAACGATGCCATATAACCCAAATACTTGGATTCATCAGGTAGGAAGACATTGTTTTGCTGAACAAATAAACCCAAATATGTACAGTAAACCTGTACCGGTAAGATAAAAAGGAAAAAGGACTCTAGCTTTCGCTAGAGCCCTCATCGGAGTTCTGTCTTTGAAAATACTCCGTGTCAAGAATCCTTACCTGTTCTGGAGTAAGAATTCCACCGAAATACCTTCCTCCATAGTTTCCTGTGTTGTTGGGGAACAGGTGGGCAAACATTCTGTCTGCACGACCGAGGATCTCCAACTGTCTCAGTGTCGCTTGTCCTCGGATCAGTGTGCTGATCGTGATTATTCTTGGCATTTAAACCTCTCTTAGCATTATAGCACATATTATATATTATTGCAAGTTATAATTGCATCCACTTGGATTTTTAGATAATATGTTTAGATTATGTCCCGAATGAAAAAGAATAATAAAAATCAGGAATACAACCATCTTGTAATAGAAAAAAAATGGCAAACAGTGTGGGAGAAAAAGAAAATCTTTCAAGCTAAAAATACAGGAAGAAAGTTCTACGCTCTAATGGAGTTTCCTTACCCGTCTGGTGACGGACTCCATACTGGACATGTACGTGGCTACACCGCTATGGATATTGTCTCAAGAAAGAGACGAATGGAGGGCTACAATGTACTTTTTCCTATAGGATGGGACGCTTTTGGCTTGCCCACTGAAAATTATGCTATAAGAACTGGTATAGCTCCTGCTAAAGTAACTAAAATAAATACTGATAACTTTAGAAAACAGTTTAAGCGACTAGGTATGTCGTTTGATTGGTCTCGAGAAGTAAATACGACTGATCCGAAGTATTTCAAGTGGACTCAGTGGCTTTTTCTACAATTCCTTAAACATGACTTAGCCTACAAAGATAAAATTGCTATAAATTGGTGTCCGAAGGATAAAATAGGTTTGGCAAACGAGGAAGTAGTAAATGGATGCTGTGAAAGATGTGGCACTCCTGTAGAAAAAAGAGATAAAGAGCAATGGATGCTCCGTATCACTAGATATGCTGATAGATTGGATAAAGATTTGGATTCAGTTGATTTTCAAGAAAAAATAAAACTTCAGCAAAGAAACTGGATAGGTAAGTCTGTTGGTTCAGAAATTGATTTTGAAGTTTTTAGAACGGGGGAGAAAGTGAAAGTTTTTACAACAAGACCAGATACTATTTTCGGTGCGACATATTTGGTTTTAGCACCTGAGCACGAGCTCATAAAAAAACTTTGGCAACAGATTCAAAATAAAGACGAAGTAGAAAAATATATTACTATTTCAAAAAATAAAGCAGAAATAGACAGAACGGCAGAAGGCAAAGAGAAAACCGGAGTTGAGTTAATCGGAATAAAAGGGCTCAATAGAGCCACAAATCAGCAAATTCCTATCTGGATTGCGGATTATGTTTTAGTGAATTATGGCACGGGAGCGATAATGGCAGTACCTGCTGACGACAAAAGAGACTTTGAATTTGCAGAAAAGTTCAATTTGCCGATTGTAAAAGATTATAAACCAGCAGGTTTTGAAGATTTTGGGAAAAAAGTTATTAAGTTCAAACTTCGTGATTGGGTTTTCAGTAGACAAAGATACTGGGGAGAACCCATACCAGTAGTACATTGTGAAAAATGTGGAATTGTTCCGCTTAGGGATAAGGACTTACCTTTAAAACTTCCGAAGATTGATAGATACGAACCGACAGACACGGGCGAGTCACCACTTGCTTCTATAACGAGCTGGGTAAATACAAAATGTCCGAAGTGTCGAGGTAAAGCAAAAAGGGAAACAGATACAATGCCAAACTGGGCGGGTTCTTCATGGTATTTTTTACGCTACACTGACCCAAGAAATGCCAAAACATTTGCTGACCCAAAGGCTTTGAAATATTGGATGCAGGTGGATTGGTATAACGGTGGTATGGAGCACACAACTCTCCACCTTCTTTACTCTCGTTTTTGGAATAAATTTTTGTTTGATTTAGGACTAGTTCCGACTTCAGAGCCTTACAAAAAACGCACCTCCCACGGGCTTATTTTGGCTAAAGGAGGAGAAAAAATGGCTAAATCAGTGGGTAATATAATTAATCCAGATGTTATCGTTAAAACATATGGAGCTGACACATTACGGATGTACGAAATGTTTATGGGACCTTTTGGTGAGGCTATTGCATGGAATGAAGACAATATTTTCGGGGTTTTGAGGTTTTTGGAGAGAATTTGGAGGTTACGAGAAAAGGTTAGTTCTAAATCAAAACCAGATCAAAAATTTGAAGCACTTTTCCATAAAACCGTGAAGAAAGTGGGGGATGATATTGAGACGATGGCTTTCAACACCGCAATTTCATCCATGATGATACTTTTAAACGAGATGGAAAAAAGAGAATTTGTAAATAAAAAAGATTTTGAAATTTTTTTAAAAATTCTTTCTCCTTTTGCTCCACACATTACAGAAGAGATATGGAATTCACTTGGACATAAAACACTCATAGCTTTGCAACCCTGGCCAAAAGCAGATACAAAGAAAATGATTGAATTGGAAGTAAAAATTGTTATTCAAATCAATAGTCGAGTTCGAGCTGAATGTATTATTGAAACTGGAGCCAAAGAACCAGAAGTTTTAGAAAAAGCAAAAGCTTTACCTGATGTAAGTAAATGGCTTATTGGTAAGGAAATAAAAAAGGTGATATATGTCCCAAACAAACTTCTAAACTTGGTCGTTGTTTAAAGACCATCTATAGAACTCTTGACAAGGCTTGACTAAATTTGGTAACAATGATAGAAATAAGCCACATTCGTTGCAGAACTATATTAACAATTTCACTAATAAATAATATGGCAGAAAAATTAGCAATAACATTTAAGCCAAAACAGGTAGTAAAGAGACTTCTAGCAGTCTTAGGTGACAGATCTCAGGATGTATTAACATCAAGATTTGGACTTGGTGAAGACACAAAAAGAATGACCTTGGAAGCTATCGGAAAGAAGTATAAAATTACCCGTGAAAGAGTGAGACAAATTGAGAACTACTCGATAATTAATGTTAGAAAATCAAAAGAGTATTCAAAAGAAAAAGAAGTTTTTGACGAACTAAAAGAAATTATTGCGAACCTAGGTTCAACTGTTGGAGAAGATTCACTTCTAAAACATCTATCAAAAGATAAATCTATCCAAAACCAAATTCACTTTTTACTCGTTGTTGGAGAAGATTTTGTTAGGGAAAAAGAGGACGATGAGTTTAAACATAGATGGACAGTAGACAAGGAATTATCAAAAAAAATACACGGTTCTTTAAGACAGTTGTATTCGTCACTTACAGACGATGAAATACTTCTCGAATCAGACATGATTGAAAAGTTTCTAGAACACGTAAAAGATGTTTCTGAGAAATACAAGAACCAAGAAATTGCAAAAAGATGGCTCAGCCTTTCAAAACTAATAGACAAAAATCCACTAGGAGAATGGGGTAAATCCAAATCTTCAAATATAAATGCTAAAGGAATGCGAGATTTCGCATATTTAGTTATTAGACGTCACGGTTCCCCAATACATTTTCGAGAAGTTGCAAAGCTTATAACGGAACTTTTCAACAAGAAAGCACACGTAGCAACAACTCACAATGAACTGATAAAAGACCCTAGGTTTGTCCTTGTTGGACGAGGGTTATACGCTCTTTCCGAATGGGTGTATATGAGTGGCGTAGTAAGAGAGGTAATAAAGAGTATTATTGAGAAACATGGACCTATGACAAAAGATGAAGTGATAAAAAGAGTTTTGAAGGAGAGATACGTGAAAGAGAATACGATAATGGTGAACCTACAAAATCCAAAATTTTTCAAAAAATCTAAGGAAGGGAAATACAGTATTGTTTAACAGGAAATACCACCCACACACTAAACAAAGGGTGGTTTTTTCTATTAAATGGTTTATAATTAACCTATGTTCCCTACATACATTTCAGATTTTCTTCAAGAGCCAAATACTGTCAGAGTCTTAGAATTCCTTTACTATAGTTGGCCAATCTGGTTACCACTTGCAACACTAAGCATTCTTTGGGAGTTATGGATTAGATACGTTAGAGCACTATTTTTTGCGAAGCAAGAATATGTTTTACTTGAAATTAAACTACCAAGAGAACTTTTTAAATCTCCTCAAGCTATGGAATTTTTTGTTGGGGGTTTGTATACAACACTTGGTGAAGCAAACTGGTATGAAAAATATTGGAAAGGGTCAGTAAGGGGTTGGTTTTCCCTTGAGATAGTTTCAATTGATGGTGCTGTACATTTTTTCATATGGGGCAGAAAAGGCGCTAAAAACCAAATTGAATCCAACCTGTATTCCCAGTTTCCAGGTATTGAGATTTTTGAAGTTCCAGACTATACACTACCGATGATTTATAATCCAGAGGTTAACAATATTTTTGCAACGGAATTTGATTTAACACAAAAGGACTACTTTCCAATCAGAACATATATTGATTATGAATTAGATAAAAACCCAAAAGAAGAATTCAAAATTGACCCACTCACTCCTCTTATTGAAGCGATGGGATCTCTAGCTAAGGGCCATCAGGCTTGGCTTCAGATTATTATTCAGGCTCATATGAATAACGGAAAGGATCCAAAAACTGGTAAACCTGCTGACTTGAAATGGAAAAAAGCTGCACAAGAAGAGATTGAAGAAATTATGAAGAGAGGTAAAGGAGAAAAAGACCCTGAGGGTAAAATTGTTCCAGGTTCGACTAGATTTCTTACTCAATCAGAAACGGATACAATCAAAGCACTGGAGCGAAGTGTGTCGAAACTTGGGTTCGATGTTGGAATAAGACTTATATATACAGCACCTAAAGACATATTTAATATGAGTTATTTGGGCGGCTTAATAGGTGGAGTAATGCATTTCAATTCTCCATTAAATGGTTTTAAACCAGCTAGAGGTTCGGCACCAAAGTATAAAAACATCTTTCTTGCTTGGAAAGATAGAAGTGCCAAGAGAATAAACAGGGAAAAGCAGAGAATGTTGGATGCGTATAAGCGTCGTATGTATTTCTATAAACCTTACAAAAGTGCTAACTTTGTTTTAAATACTGAAGAAATAGCAACTATGTTTCACTTTCCTGGCGGAGTGTCTGTTACTCCAACATTTACTCGCATTGAATCCAGAAAAGCTGAGGCACCTTCAAACCTTCCTGTATGATAGATGAGCAACTACCAGAGGATTTTATATATAAGGAAAATAAGTATATAGAATTTTTAAAACAAAATAGAAAAGTCGCTACTTTAATTTCCGGATTTATTGTTTTGTGTAGTATCTATCTTTTTATCCATAGAACCCCAGTAGATTTTCCGCTTGGACAAGTCATCACTATTTATCCTGGAGAATCGCTGCAAGAAATATCTGAGAATCTTAAGGAATTAAAAGTCGTTAAATATCCTTTTATCCTTCGAGTTCACGTAATACTTTTAGGAGGAGAAAAGCGAGTTATGGCAGGGGATTACCTTTTGGATAGAAAAGAAGGCCCCGCAGATATAGCCAGTCGTTTGGTTAATGGTGGATTTCATATAGAAACTGTTAAAATCACTATTCCAGAAGGGTGGAATGTCTTCCAGATTGCTGATTATTTAGCGAAGAATCTTATAAACTTTGACCGTAAAGTTTTCTTAAACCTAGCTTCAAAGGATGAAGGTTATCTTTTTCCTGATACTTATTTTGTTTCACCAGCTGTAAAATACGAAAAACTTATAGATTTAATGAAATCAAATTTTGAAAGTAAGATAGAAGAAATTCTTGAAATAGTAAAATCAAAATACACTTTGAGGGAAATCATCATTATGGCTTCTATTTTGGAAGCGGAAGCTAGAACTACAGATAGCAGAAGAACTATTGCTGGAATACTTTGGAAAAGGCTTTCTTTGGGGATTCCATTACAAGTCGATTCTACTTTTTCCTATGTAAACGGAAAAAATACCTATGAATTAACTTTGGACGATTTACAGATAGACTCTCCGTACAATACATATAAATACAGAGGCCTTCCTCCGGGACCTATAGGTAACCCTGGAGTGGATGCAATAAAGTCTGCAGTAACTCCAATCACAACAAAATATTTGTATTTTCTCTCAAGTAAAAACGGGGATATGTACTATGCGACGACATTTGAGCAGCATAAGAAAAATAAAGAATTGTATCTAAATAAGTAGATTTTTGTGGTATAAAGGTATTGTGAATATTAAGAAACAAAAAGTACGACCGAGCGCGCGACCAAAATTTCTTACGAGCGAAGTGAGTGTAGAAATTGGAAGTACTCCGGTGGTGAGCGACGGGAGCCCTGAGGCAAGAAGACCGAAGGTATTTGTTGGGGTTTCGGGGGGCGTAGATAGCTCTGTGGCTTTAGCTTTGCTTAAAGAGCAGGGTTATGACGTCACGGGAGTTTTTTTGAAAGTGTGGGCACCAGATTTTCTATCATGTGACTGGAAGGAGGAGAGACGAAGCGCCATGAGGGTTTGCGCTACTCTTGGTGTGCCATTTTTAACTCTAGATTGTGAAAAAGAATATAAGAAAGATGTGGTGGATTATATGGTACGGGAATATTCTCTTGGTAGAGTTCCAAATCCTGATGTTTTTTGTAATAAATATGTAAAATTTGGAGTGTTTCTCCAAAAAGCACTAGAAATGGGAGCGGACTATGTAGCAACGGGTCATTATGCTCAAGTTGGCTTCGCAGAAGATTCTTTTTCTCGGGTCCTCGGGGCAAGCCAGCCAGACCACTCAAAAAAGAACTTCATGCTTCGCGAAAGTGTTGATAAAGAAAAAGACCAGAGTTATTTTTTGTATACTCTAACTCAAGAGCAACTCAAACACACTTTGTTCCCTGTTGGAGGAATGACGAAAGCGGAAGTGAGAAAACTGGCAAAGAAATTTGGTTTACCAACTGCTGAAAAAAAAGACAGTCAAGGTTTGTGTTTTATAGGTAAAATAGACATCCAAGACTTCCTCTCGCATTTTATAAAGACAAAAGTAGGTGACGTTTTAAACACAAAGGGTGAAGTGATCGGAACTCATAACGGTTCTATTTTTTATACGATTGGACAAAGACACGGTTTTGAAATTAAACAAAAAACTGACAATGACCCGAGATTTTTTATTGTCTCAAAGGATTTAAAGCAAAATACTATAACTGTAGCTAGTAAAAAATCGGAGAGTGGGGAAATTTTCTCAACAATGAAAGTAGTGTTAAAGGATATTCACTTCATAGTTGAAGAACCTAAGTTACCCTTTAAGACTACAGTTCGAATTCGTTATAGACAAGAGAAGCAAAACTGTGAACTTTCGAAAAATGAAAAGGAGTATTGTATTAAATTTGAGAAACCGCAAGCTGGGATTGCTGTCGGACAATCTGCTGTTTTGTATCATGGTGAGGTTTGTTTGGGAGGTGGAATAATAGACCGGGTAGTGAATTTTGGCACTGCACGGGATACCGTGCTGGCAGAGCCGATGGCAAAATCTACTACCCGGTAGAAAAAGTTAGTTTGTTATGAGATAATAGAGAACATTATGAATTCCGAACCATTGTATGTTGTAAAGGCTGACGGAACTCGGGAGTTGTTTGACCAAGCAAAATTAGAGATATCTCTTAAGCGTGCTGGAACAAGTAGTCTAGCTGTTGAAAAAATCATTGACCATATAAAAGCTCATTTTGGTAAGAATGATATAACCACTCACGAGATATATAAGCACGCATTTGAACTACTCCATAAGGATGATAAGCCAATAGCGATAAAGTACTCACTAAAGCGAGCGGTGATGGAATTGGGACCAACCGGCTTTCCGTTTGAAGATTTTGTGGCAGAAATATTTAGACAAAAGGGATTTAATGCTGAGACTGGTAAAATCGTTAAAGGTTTTTGCGTTGAGCACGAAATAGATGTGGTGGCATGGAACGAGGATAAACTCATAATGGTTGAAGCAAAATTCCATAACGAGGCAGGAGTAAAGTCGGATTTAAAGGTAATACTCTATATAAAGGCTAGATTCGATGATTTAAGGAAGATGAAATTTAAATATGGTCGAGAAAGGGAGCTTGACGAGGGTTGGCTTGTAACAAACACAAAGTTCACCTCTACTGCCATAGAATATGGTTCATGCCAAGGAGGAATAAGAATGATTGGTTGGAATTATCCGCCAGTAGGCAATCTCCACGACATGATAATAGAGTCAAAACTACATCCCTTAACCTGTCTCGTCACTCTAAATGGGCGAGAGAAGAAAGCTCTTTTAGACAAGGAAATCGTGTTATGTAAGACAGTTTTGGAAAACCCTGAAGTCTTAGATATTATTGATGTAACAGATGCAAAGAGAAAGAAAATTTTGGATGAAATAGAAGCATTATAACAACCGCTGCAACCGCCGCAGGCGAGCAGTAGTCGCATGACTACAAGCCAAAGTGGCGTATGACCAAAGTATGAAAAAGAAAATTCTCAACAATAATTCTCACAAAGCTATCGCCAATTTTTTCTTTGAGGTCGGGATGCTTGCAAAGACACCAAGAAGTGGTTTCCATTTTCTTGGAACAGGTAAACAGTCTGTAGCTGAGCATATAAACCGAGTGTCTTTTATTGCTTATTCCTTGGCGCAGATGGATGGAACTGTCGATGTTTTGAAGGTTTTAAAAATGGCTTTATTTCACGATATATCTGAAACAAGAATTTCTGACTTAAATCATATTCATCAAAAATACGTGGAAAGAAAAGAGCATAGTGCTGTGAAGGATATTTCTAATTCAATTCCATTTGGGAAAGATGTCTTTGAAACTTTAAGCGAATACGAACTACGTGAATCAGAGGAAGCAATAATTGTTAAGGATGCTGATACGCTTGAATGGATTCTTGCTCTGAAAGAAGAGATAGATACTGGAAACACCAGAGCAGTCGATTGGGCAAAAATTGGGATTGATAGACTAAAAACCAATAATGCAAAAGCACTATCTCTCGCAATTATGAATACTGACTCTAATGACTGGTGGTTTCCAGAGGATTCTGTTATAAGGAATAAAAAGTATATATAATAAATATATGTCGCACCACAAGAGTACTTCTTGTTTTATAATTCACTAACGTTCATAATAAAACAATGTCGCTTTCACTTGAAGAGAGATTTGAGGAGATGAAAAAAATACGAGATGAGCTTTTTCATCTAAGTAGTTCTCCTTTGTACGAATATAG
>CAYITW010000012.1:0-15353 GCA_964366395.1 uncultured Candidatus Saccharibacteria bacterium | reverse complement strand
TTTAGCTAAAGAAGGAAAAATCTCATATTCCATAAACCATATTGGTAATAAAATAATAGATTCTAAAGGACTTTCGTTTGCAATAAGAAAAGCAATTTTCCTAGGAATAAAAAAATTAAAATTATCACAAAATGCTAGAGTTCTTCTCGATGGTGGGCTCCATGCTCCAAAAGAGTTTCAAAATCAGAAAACTTTAATCAAAGGGGACGAAAAAGAAAAAATCATAGCTTGGGCATCGGTACTAGCCAAAGTTTCTCGTGACAAACTCATGACACAGATTTCAAAAAAGTACCCAAAGTATGGATTTCACATCCACAAAGGGTATGGGACAGAGAAGCACAGAAAAATGATTAAAAAGTATGGTTTGACTCTAATTCACAGAAAATCATTTATAACTAGTAAATAAGCCATATTTAACATATTGACTTTAGCATCTATATATGATATCATTTATGCAGAGGTTTTGTCATGGTTGTTACTACCATCAGAAGTTGGTTTTCCGCTCTGATTGTCTGGAAGTTAGTGGATGGTGTTCTGTACGTTTTGTTGCAGGATGCCTTGCCTCATTTTGGACAACAGAGAAAACAAACGAAGTTTCCAGGAGGTGGAAGCGAAGATCATCCGGAGGATAGGAATTTCTTTGCTACAGGTAAGCGGGAATTTCAAGAAGAAACACACCTTCGATTCAAAGAAGGTGAACCTGATTTGCCTGCAGTTTACAGTCAAATAAAAGGAGATTGTCACCAGCAGTTGTTCTATCTGGTTCCACTCGACTCTTTGGAAGGGGAGTTGCGGACGGAAGTCATTTTCGACAACAACTCCACTTTGTTTCCTCCTTACTGGGTCAGGGTAGACGAGATGGGTTCTGTGTGTCTACACGAGAACCACGAACCGGCTTGGCAGGAGGCAAAGAAAAAACTACAACCACAACCAAGTCTCGTGAGGTAACAAGAACAAGTTATCTCACGAGACCCACGGCCCCGAATCGGAATTTCCGGTTTGGTGCTTTTTTCATATAAAAATTTGTGTTTTTTCATAAGTTCTGCTATATTACTTTGCACTATGGTTGTAAGAATGCGTCACACAAAAAGTCAGCGTAACCGAACCCGATCTCATCATCGGTTGACTTCTCCTGCAGTAACAATGGATAAAAACTCAAATGTTCCACATCTTAGGCACAGAGCGAGCTTGGTTACAGGACAATACAAAGGACGAACAGTTATTGATCTTCAAGCTAAAATAGCCAAGAAAGCTAAACGAGATAAGAAAAATATCAAAGAGGGAAGATAAAATTCACCAGAGATGGTGGATTTTAGCTTGGGGTATTTCTTTATTTTTCATAATTGTTTATACTGTTAACAGTATGGCAAACAGGCACCTTTCTAGATCAATAGTTTTACAGACACTTTTCGAATGGGATTTTGGTTCAAAA
Source organism: uncultured Candidatus Saccharibacteria bacterium (assembly GCA_964366395.1). Classification (GTDB taxonomy): domain Bacteria; phylum Patescibacteriota; class Minisyncoccia; order Phycocordibacterales; family DATDWN01; genus C7867-006. The sequence goes on along the minus strand of CAYITW010000012.1, from coordinate 13,921 downwards.
AATCTAAAAGAAGCAGAAGAAATTTTTGCGCGAAACACAAAGGAGTTTGCGGAAGGTCATGGAGATTTTGCATTTATGGACAACCTTCTCAAGGGTATTTTAGATAAAAGAAAAGACATAGACCTTATAATAGAGAAAGCCGCTCCAGATTGGCCTATAGATAAGATAAGTATTATAGATAGAAATATTTTACGATTAGGCTTATACGAGCTTCTTTTTGCTGACCGAACACAGGTTCCACCGAAAGTTGCGATAAACGAAGCTATTGAACTTTCTAAGACATTTGGTGGAGATACATCTAGTAAGTTTGTAAACGGTGTTTTGGGTGCTGTGTATAAAGAGCTTGGTGAGCCAGGAAAAGACGAAACATCTAAGGATAAAAAAAACAAAATTCCAAACAATGCTCCTGTTCCAGTGGAAAATCTGGGTGGCGCTGTAGTTTATGCTCGTGAGGGTGAGGAAGTTTATCTAGCTCTAGTTCACGACGTTTTTGGTCGCTGGACTCTGTCTAAAGGCAAAATACCTCCAGGAGAAGATTTGGAAAAGGGTACTATCCAAGGAATCAAAGATGAACTAGGACTTGATGTAAAAATCAAAGATAAACTAGGAGAAAACGAATACATTGCTTATCATCCAGAAAAAGGTAAGACTCGAAAGCACGTAGTTTACTACTTAGCTGAGTCAAAGTTCAAAGATATAAAACGAGAAGAGAAAGGGGGTCTAGACGATGCAAAATGGTTTAAACTTGCCGACATACTTGATTTAAATTTTTATAATGATATTTTACCTTTGGTAACAAAAGCAATTAATATACTATTGAAAAAGTAACTTTTTCAGTTGACTTTTTTAGGCGAAAAAGTAAGCTATTTCTTGGAGGCAAATTTACATGAGTTTTCAGTGGAAGTCCGGAGTAATCGCTGTGGTTCGCTACGCTGGAGGGGACACAATCCTCCTACCAGTACAGATTTCTCGTTCACTTGTTGCGAGGCTTCATCCAGGGATTGTCGCCAACAACCCTCGGTATTATCGTAGGGAAGTTGGGCCCTCAGGCTTTGAGCTTATGGAGACCTTGCATAGAATCGAAGGTCTGGAGGACCTGTGTTTCTATACACACTCTATGACCGTTTACTGCAAGCGCGAAGCCAAAAGAGCGGAGGTTATTGCTGCAATTCTCGATATCCTCAAGTCACATGTAGCCACCCTTCTCGGTGCTCCTGCAAGTGTCGAAGAAATCGAAGTTGTTGAGATTGCAGAAAACAGACTCGAGGTAGAGGACTACCATCCTGATGACAGCGGTCGTCCAGGGTTTCACATGCCGGCTTAAGTACGTAAGTGCCCACAAATGTTGTGAGGCACTTTTTTTTACAAACAACAAAATTGCAAAATTAGTAATTCTGTGTTTATATTATGATTATGCAACCGGATTTAAAAGACTTTCAGAAGAAAATTGGAGTTTCATTTAAAGATGCAACTCTTTTGACGCAAGCCTTTATTCATCGCTCATATATAAACGAAAACAAGGCGTCTGGCCTTTCTCACAACGAGCGTTTAGAGTTTTTAGGTGACGCAGTTTTAGAACTTGTTATTACTGATTTTCTTTACAAAAAATATCCTGAGAAACCAGAAGGGGATTTGACTGCTTACCGTTCAGCTCTTGTAAATGCCGATACTTGTGCAGAAATTGCAAAAAGCTTGGGAATGGAGGAGTACCTAATGCTTTCAAAAGGTGAGAGTAAAGACAAAGGACGAGCAAGACAGTATATTTTGGCAAACGCACTCGAGGCGGTTATTGGTGCAATATATTTAGACCAAAGTTTAGAAAAAGCAAAAGATTTTATAGAGAAAAATTTTACTCCACTTATTGAAGCTATTATTTCAGCAGGAAGTCATGTTGACGCAAAAAGTTTGTTTCAAGAAAAGGCTCAAGATTTTGATGGTATTACTCCATCTTACAAAACAGTCAAAGAGTCAGGTCCAGACCACAGTAAAAAATTTACAGTCGGGGTTTATGTTGGCAAAGAGCTTGTAGCGACTGGTGAAGGGGAGTCTAAGCAGGATGCAGAACAAAATGCTGCAAGAGAAGCTCTGCTAAAAAGAGGTTGGAATTAAAAAAGGAAGGCTTAAGCCCTCCTTTTATGAAAAGATCACAGATTTCGGGATCTCAGTCCCATCCTTGGTTCTGAGAGTCGTTTCGTCGCGTTGTATGCCACCGAGTAGTCGAATCGCCTTGCGGACAACATCATTCATACTTTTTCCGCTAGTTTCAATGAGCTCATTCACAAGTTCCAGCTCATGCTTGTCTACTCTTACACTAAACTCTTTCGCTATTTTCACTGCTTTTGGCATTAGGCACCCTTCTGATCCATTGTTAACATATTTATCCAATTTTGACAATTTTTTGAATATTGTAAGTTTTTCCTTGTACACTTTTTCTATTAAAGAAAAATTTGCTATAATTCCTGTGTAATTCTATGTACTTAAAGTCTATTGAGTTGTCAGGGTTTAAAAGTTTCGCTAAAAAGAGCGAACTTAATTTCACTTCAAAAGTTTCGGCTATTGTGGGTCCAAACGGTTCAGGCAAATCCAACATTGCCGAGGCTTTTCGTTTTGTTTTGGGTGAACAGTCCATCAAATCCCTTCGTGGTAAAAAGGGTGAGGATTTGATTTGGAATGGTGCTGGGGACTTGCCTAGGGCAAACAGAGCAGGAGTGAAAGTCGTTTTTGATAACAGCACCAAGTTTTTACCGATTGATTATGAGACAGTGACCATAGAGCGTGTAGTTCATCGTGATTCTGTAAATGAATATCTGATAAACGGTTCCGCAGTACGCCTTCGAGATGTGGTGGAGCTTTTGGCATCTGCTCATATTGGTGCTTCGGGGCATCATATTATTTCACAGGGTGAAGCGGACAGGATTTTGAATGCAAACATAAAAGAGCGCAAAAGCATGATTGAAGACGCGCTCGGACTCAAACTTTTTCAATATAAAAAACAGGAGAGTCAAAGAAAACTTGAAAAAACCCACGAAAATATTGCACAGGTAGAATCCTTGCGAAGAGAAATTGCTCCCCATATTCGTTTTTTGAAAAAGCAGGTGGAGAAAGTAGAGAAGACAATACAAATGAAGGATGAACTCACTGGCCTAGCTCAAGAGTATTTGAAACGAGAGGACGAGTATATAAATAAAATAAAAAGCAGAGTTGAAAAAGAGAAGCGACCGCTTTTAGAAAAAGAAAAAGAGTTGGATAAAGAACTTTCTTCTGCTAAGTCTGTATTAGAGCGTGCAAAACACAAGGATGCTAAGTCAGAAGAATTAATAACACTTGAAAAAAACCTCCACAAAATCCGAGATGAAAAAGATAACTTGTTTCGTGATTTTGGAAGACTCGACGGTGAGCTTTCCTCACTTTCCAAAATGGTTAAAAAGCAGGAAGAGGTGGCTCAATCAATAGAGCACAAAACCGTGACACTTGTTTCTGTAGAGGAATTATCTAAAAAAGTTGAGGAGAAAATAAAAAATGCAAGAAGTTTGAAGGACACTAACCTACTCTTGCAAATTCTTGACGAGGTGGAAAAAATCCTTTCGGATTTCATTGACCACAATAAAGACAAGGTAGATATGTCTTTGCTTTTGGATAGCAAGAAAGAAATAGAAAATCTCAAAAACACTAAAAGGCAAATAGAGAAGTCGCTTGAGGAAATAAAAGAAAGAGAGAACAAACTTTCTCTGCAACACAACACCCTAAAAGATGATATAGATAAGGAAAAAGATTCTAACCGTGATGCAGAAAAAGCAGTTTTCCGTATTATGGCAGAGTCTGGAGAGGTTAGGTCACAACTCCACTCGCTTTCATTAGAAGAAGAAAACTTGCGAACGATTGAAGAGGATTTCAAAAGAGAGTTAACCGAGTTGGGTCATATGATTGGAACTCATGCACTTCAGTTTGCTTCACTTACTTTTGATTTTAACGAAGAGAGGAGTTTACAAGAGGAACGCAGGAGGAAAATTGAAAAAATAAAGATTCGACTGGAAGATGCAGGGGGTATTGGCGGAGCTGATGTTTTGAAGGAATATACGGAAGCGTCAGAAAGAGATATTTTTTTGGAGAAGGAACTTGCTGATTTGGCTAAATCCGCTGAGTCTCTCACTGAACTTATTACTGACTTAGACAACCGACTTTCCACAGAGTTTAAGGTGGGAGTGGAGAAAATCAACACGCAATTCAAGGAATATTTTTCTACAATGTTTGGTGGGGGAGAAGCGAAGCTCTCGGTAGTAACTCCACCCAAGCGGAAAAAGAAAGAAATTGATGAACTTATGGGAACTGAAGAGGACTTGTCCGCCGAAGAGGCGGAAGACACCGAAGAGGGCATAGACATAGAAGTAAATTTACCGAAGAAAAAAGTCAAAGGCTTGATGATGCTCTCTGGAGGCGAAAGAGCTTTGACCTCCATAGCGCTCCTTTTTGCCATCTCACAAGTAAACCCTCCACCATTTATTATCCTAGACGAAACTGACGCAGCTCTTGATGAAGCTAACTCTAAAAAATACGCAGACATGCTTGAAAATCTTTCCAAATATTCTCAGCTTATTGTTATAACTCACAACCGCGAAACAATGTCACGCGCAGGAATTCTTTATGGAGTAACGATGGGAAGTGGAGGTGGGTCCAAACTTCTCTCTGTCAGTTTCGAAGACGCAGTCGTAGTGGCTAAATAGGTTTGCGTGGTTATTATATTATATGTTAGTCTAGGCTTAGAAAAAGGAGGCAGAATGACTCTAGAAACACTAGTTGTCGTAAGGCATGGTCAGTACGATTACGGACTCACCAAAATTGGTAGAGGTCAAATCCAAAACCTTGCGGAGCAACTGTCAAGGCTAGTTGCTGGAAAAAGGATAGCCATAGTTTCTTCCTCCGAGCTTCGTGCCAGAGAAACCGCGCAGATTATCAGAGAAATGCTTGGAGTCGATTCAATTGAGGAGGATTCCATTCTCTATTCCAGTTGTCTGAGTACTGTAGATCTTGATGAGTTGGTTCTTCTGGTTGATAAAAAGACTGAGAGCCACGAAGTTCTGGTCCTATCCGCACATCTCGAGGTGGTTGAATTTCTCCCGCAAGAATATTGCAAAAGAAAAGGTTTGCCAATACCAATCTTGAGAAGACCACCTCAAAAGGGTTCTGCTCGGGTCATCAATGTATTAACTGGTGCCCAAGAACTCTTAGTGGGAAAACTAAACTAACCTCGTGCAAGAAGATAGAAACCTCGTGCCTTGTCTGGCACGAGGTTTTTCTATAATAAAATTTTCAGATTCAATTTCCGCTATTACTGTGATATTCTAAAGAGTGGAGGCTTTTTCATGAGTACGCCAGATTATAGTCACTGGTCGCAAGATGACAGGGATTCGTTTGATGCCATTGCTTCAGAGAGCGGTCTCACTGGCCCTGAATTGTGGCAAAGAGTCAAAGATAGAGCAGCACTTGCGGTGGTCCGTGGTAACCATTTCAGCAAAGAATATTTTGATGCTCTTTTTCGAGTCGCTGTAGAATGTGGTGAAACTCCGGAAAAGTTTCATCGGGAATTTCTGGCTCGGATGGAGGTACTTCGTCTGCCCCGCTGTGAATAATAGTTTCCTGCAATGTGCAAAGCTCGGCTTTGCACATTTTTATACGAGTGCGTAATCCAACACACGGCGATCAAGGTCAGCTCCCATTACTTTAAACTTTACACTGTCACCAAGAGTGAATTTTTTGCCAGTTTTTTCTCCTTTTACTGTGTAGTTTTTTTCATCCAAAGTGTAATAGTCATCACCTAAGTCGCGAAGTTTTATCATTCCTTCACACTTTGTTTCTTTTTCTTCTATGTAGATACCCCACTCAACCACTCCTGTGATAGTTCCGAGGAAGGTTTCTCCAATATGTTCTTGCATATACTCAACCTGTTTGTATTTTATACTTGCTCGTTCCGCGTCCGAAGCTTTTTTCTCAAGCTCAGAAGAAGCCAAACAAATGCTTTCAAATTTCTGATATTCATCAGCTTCTACTTTCCCACCCTTGAGTTCTCTTTCCAAAAATCTGTGAACAATGAGGTCTGGATATCGACGGATGGGGGAGGTGAAGTGGGTGTAGTAGGTGAACGCTAGTCCGAAATGACCGATATTTTTTGTTGAGTAGACAGCTTTAGCCATACTTCGGATTGTAGCGGTTTTTATAAGCTCTTCGTTTGGAGTCCCTTCTACTTCTTTTAGTAAGTTATTGATATCTCTTGAAGTTGTAACTCCATCTTTATTTTTTAAATCAAAGCCGAGAGCTTTTAGAAATACAGCCAAGTTTTGAATTCTATCTGAATCTGGTTTTGAATGGATTCTGTACACAGATTGCTTGCCTTTGAGTAATCCTTTGTTTTGGGACATAAAGACAAATTTTGCCACAGCGCGATTTGCAAGAAGCATAAACTCTTCTACAAGTTTGTGAGTTTCAAGGCGACTTTTTTTATATACTTTGATAGGTTTTCCTTTCTCATCCAAAACAAATTTCACTTCTTCGGTTTCGAAAGCAATAGCTCCGGCACCAAACTTCGCCTTCTCAAGTTTTTTTGCAATTTCATTGAGTTTCCTGAGCTCTAGCTGATATGGTCCGTCTTGTTTGCCGTCTATCACTTCTTGAGCATCCTCATATGTAAATCTTCTGTCGCTGTGTATTACTGTGCGTCCAAACCATTCGTCCAAAACTTTACCGTCTCCGGTCATGGTAAAAATTGCAGAGAAAGTGAACTTGTCCTCATTCGGATTTAGTGAACATAAGTCGTTTGATAAAATCTCTGGAAGCATGGGTATTGTACGGTCTACTAGGTATACAGATAATCCTCTTTTTTCAGATTCTCTATCAAGTTCTGTGTTTGGAGTAACAAAGTGAGAAACATCAGCTATATGTACACCTATCTCGTATTTGTCCCCGCCCAAGTCTTTGAAAGAGATTGCGTCGTCAAAATCTTTTGCATCAAAAGGGTCAATGGTCATCGTAGTTGTACCTCGCACATCTCTACGGTTTATAATCTCTGAAGCAAAACTTCCTTTATACTCACTTTTAATTTTTTCCGCTTCCTCCTCGACTGCATGGGGGAATTCAATTCGAAAACCTTTTTCCAACACAATCGATTCCATCTCCGCATTATTCTCGCCCTTTTTGCCAATAATTTTTATTATTTTACCAGTGAGAGTGTCCCAATCAACTATCTTCACAAAAACTTTTTCTCCATTTGAAACCTTTTCTCCTTCTATTAAAGTAATATCAACATAAAGTCGTTTGTCATCTGGAACAACAAAAATTTTTCCATCTCGGCTTTCCGCTATTCCCACAAACTCATCTTTGGCTCTTTTAACTATTTTTGTAACCTTGCCCTGCTCTCGATTTTTGATTTTCTCTCCAGTTAGAACCACTTCTACTATGTCTCCATGTAGAGCTCGGTTTACGAATTGTGGCTGTATCTCAATACTTTCTCCCCGTTTTTTATCGTTGGGGTCAAGGTCAAAAAACCCAACACCCTTTGTGTTGATGGAGATAGGACCCTGCAGAACTGCCTTTTTCATTGGGGTATTGTAACATATTTACTTATATTTCAGAAAAATGTTATATTTTTCTCGGAGAAAAATATGGCTAAATGTGATTGGCTTGTACCGGTCTGGTTCAACAAGTGTCTTCTTGAAAAAGGTCATGACGGTTCTCATCTTTGTTTCGATGAGGAGAGGGAGTATTTTGTCTGGGAACCTTCTTATACTTGTGATTGCGGTAAGGGGGAATTCTGCGAATGTGAGTACTTCGAATGGCACTATCTTGATAAGGCGGAAGCCGAAAAGCTTCTTGGAAAGGTTTAAGGTCCCAGCACAACTTGAAGTGCTGGGATTTTCCATAATTTGACCATTTATTCCAATTCTGCTAGAGTAAGTGCCATGTTAAAAATTCGATTACAGAGAGTTGGACGAAAGCACGAGCCATCTTTTCGCCTAGTCCTAACTGATTCAAAAAACTCTACAAAAAGTGGTAAATACCTAGAAATTCTTGGTAACTATGACGCTAGACGAGGAGAGAAATCCGAATTCAAAGCTGAGAGGATTTCACATTGGATGTCAAAAGGAGCAAAGGCGAGTGACACCGTTCACAATTTACTTATAAGTAAAAAAATCATAGAAGGAAAGAAAATCAACGCTCTTCCAAAAAAGAAGCCTATTTTGAAAGATAGTCCAGCAGATGCTCCAGTTGTAGCAGAAGCTCCTGTAGCTGAGGATGCTAAAGTAGAAGAGGCCGAAGGCAATAAATCAGATAAGGCGCCAGCTACGACAGTAGAAGAAGCTCCTACACCAGTTGCAGAAGAGCAAACTGTTGCTTAGGGTTTCTTGCATTGGTATAATACAAAATAGGTTACTATTATCCGATAACGATTGAAATTACTATGGAAAACGATGTAAAGTTTTTAGAATTTGTGGTAAAAGCACTAGTAGAAAAACCAGAAGATGTGAAGATTACGAGAACGGTGGACGAGATGGGAGTTCTGATGAGTTTGGATGTGAATAAAGACGATATGGGTAAGATTATCGGTCGGGAAGGGAACACAGCAAAAGCTATTCGAACACTATTAAGAGTTGTTGGTATGAAAAACAATGCTCGCGTAAATTTGAAAATAAATGAACCAGCAGGAGGAATAAGTGAGGCAAAAGTTTCAGCGACTAAATCCCTAGACGAAGCAATGTCCGACTTAAAATTGTAATTTTGACGAATTTCTGCGTTGCTCGTTTTATTTTTTCCACGCGCAGTAGTTTTCTACAGCTTGGTCAAAAATAAAACATCGCGCCTTGAACTTCATCCAAAATTACAATTTTAAGGGATTGGCAGTACAACAAAAAATCCAGAAATGGATTTTTTTGTTGTACTTGCATATTTCAATAATTATGATATGGTATTTTTTGGAGGTTAGTCATGTTGAAAAAGCGCTGGTTTTATCTGGGGTTGCTCCTAGTCGCCGTAGTCATTTCCCTTGTTCAAGGTTATGCTTCATGGGTCAATCGTGAAGCATTTGCCAAGAACTATATTACTTGGAGTCAGAACCATCCATTCAGTCCGTTGGACTTTTATGGTGGATTTTGGATTGGTGTCACAGCAACGCTCCTTATTTTTGCTTGGTTCTCAGTTCGGGAAGCAAAGAGGTTCGAGGATGGGCTCAAAGGTGGCGATGGAGGGCCCTCGAACGATGGCGGAGGTGGACGGAAGATTCGTCTGCCAATGTCTAGGAAAGTAGTGGCAATCGATGATTTTCGGAAGGCACCTACGGACGGACGAATTCATATGGGTGTTGTTTCAGCCTAATAAACCGAAATGAACACAAGGAGGGTAAAGTACCCTCCTTTTCTCATATCAAATTTTGTGGTATAAATACGCGATGAATTTTCATGTTATTACATTATTTCCAAAAGCTTTTATCTCATATCTAAATGAGTCTATTATTGCGCGAGCAATAAAGGATAAAAAGATAAAAGTTAGTTTTTACAACCCTCGAGATTTTACAAAAGATAAATGGCGACGTATCGATCAAAAACCTTACGCTGGTGGTCCAGGGATGGTAATCCAAGCAGAACCAGTAGCAAAGGCAGTTGAAATCGCCTCTTCGGCGATCCGCCGACGAGGCGGAAAGTCTAAAGTGAAGATTATATTTTTATCGCCTGCAGGGAAACAGTTTGATACAACTTACGCAAAAAATGTTTCCAAAAAATATACGGATATCATTTTAATTTCTGGCAGATACGAGGGGATAGATGCGCGTGTTAAAAAAATATTTAAAACCGAAGATATTTCTGTTGGTCCTTTCGTGCTTACGGGTGGGGAATTACCAGCTATGATTTTAATAGACTGTATTTCAAGACAAATAGAAGGAGTACTCGGCAATTTCGATTCTTTGGAAGAATCTAGGGTTAGTAGTAGTGACGTTTACACTCGTCCAGAAGTCTTTGAATACAAAGGTAAAAAATACCGCGTTCCAAAGGTTTTGTTATCTGGAAATCACAAAAAAATTGAGGATTGGAAAGTAAAAAAGGGCTAATAGTTGACATAACTATCACTTTTTAATAAAAAAATTACCCGCAGAGGCGAAAGCTTCTGCGGGTAGTAGGAGTTGTTATCCTACTTTGGTTTCGGGAGTTCCTTTTCAGTGAAGACGACCTTGCCTTCATTCATGCCGTACTGGCTCTTTTCCTGAAAGGTGATGACTGTCGGGGTTTCACCCGTCTCAAACGGACGGTAGAGATACCACAGTTCGGCGTCCTTCCATGTTGCATTGATCAACTTGTTTCCTGGAGGGACATCGATTTTCATTGTCCCGCCGAAGTTTTTTGCCATCTGGTTTTCCGTGCAACCGGTTGAAGCCAGAAGGGCAAAGACCAAAATAAAACCGAGCACAATCAGCAGTCTTTTCATGAGTTCTCCTCGGAATCCAAAGGGATTCTCTATGTACTATCCTAGCATAATATAAGTAAATTGTCAAGCAGTTTAAAGTTTCAATATGTTGCTACAATGATTGGATGTTACAAAGTGAGGCGCTAGATATTTTAAAAATGGGGAAAAATGTTTTCATAACCGGTCCAGCGGGGAGCGGAAAAACTTTTGTTCTAAATTCTTACATTCAATATTTAAAATCACATGCAGTAGATGTCGCAGTCACTGCTTCCACTGGTATTGCTGCTACACACCTCGGCGGACAGACTATACATTCTTGGTCAGGACTTGGAGTGCGAGATGTTTTAACTGACTATGACATCGAGGACTTGATGGAACGACAATATCTTTACAAAAGGTTTGATAGAACAAAAGTTTTGATTATTGACGAAGTTTCCATGCTTCATCATTTTCGGCTGGATCTCATTGAATGGATTTGTCGGCAAATGAAACGAAATGAGAAACCTTTCGGGGGAATGCAAATCATTTTGTGTGGAGATTTTTTTCAGCTTCCGCCAGTCAGTAGGGGTGAGACAGTTGAGTCCGAGTTTGCTTACAAAGCAGAGAGTTGGCTGGCTTCCAAGTTCACTGTCTGTCACTTATCTGAACAACACCGACAGCGAGATAACACTTATCTAGGAATTCTAAATCAAATTCGTGAAAATAAAGTTTCAGAAAGAACCATCGAGCTTTTAAAAACTCGTCTGAACAAAGACTCCGAATCTGTAGGTGAGTCCACTCGTCTTTACACACATAATATAGATGTGGATGTTGTAAACAAGCGTCATCTGGACCTTTTGAAAACTCAGAATAAAAACTACCACATGACTTCCAAGGGTTCTCACGGACTTTCTTTAACCTTGAAAAAGAGTTGCCTTTCTCCAGAAGTTTTGGAGTTAAAAGTTGGTGCCAGAGTAATGTTTACTAAAAACCATATGGAAGGTGGTTATGTAAACGGCACACTCGGAGTTGTTAAAGAGTTCAACTCTTACGGAGACCCCGTGGTTTTAACAAACAGTGGCATGAGTTTCACTGTAAGACCGGAGTCTTGGAAGATAGAAGAAGAAGGTAAAGTCAAAGCTGAGATAAGCCAGCTTCCACTTCGACTTGCTTGGGCGATAACTGTGCACAAAAGTCAGGGGATGTCTCTAGACTCTATGGAAGTAGATTTATCAAAGTCTTTTGTTAAAGGCATGGGTTATGTTGCACTATCTCGAGTACGTTCTTTGGAAGGAATGAAGCTGTTGGGATTCAACCAAATGTCTTTGGAAGTGGATGCCGAGGTTTTAGAAATGGATGAAAAATTTCGAGAGAAGTCTATAGATGCCGTAAATGATTTGAAAGAGATGTCGAGGACAGAAATTGTTGAAAAACAGACTGAATGGATGAAAAAGATTGAGCCGGAAGAAAAAATTAAGTTGAAGCGTAAAGTCACCTCCTCGGCGACCCGCCGAGGAGGCGGGAAAAGTACACATGAAATTACGAAAGAAATGCTCGAACAGCAGATTAAACTAGACGATATTGCTCGTGTTAGGGGAGTAAAACAAGAAACAATCATTTCACACATCGAAGATTTGATAGCGGAGAAAAACTGTCCAGATGTTTCTTATTTAAAACGGGAACTAAAACGAAGTGAGTTAGATGACATTATCTCTGCTTTTCAAAAAGCTAACACGACGACGCTTTCACCAGTTTATAACCTTCTGACTAAACAAAAAAAGAAGCCAACTTATCTTAAGATTCGTTTAGCAAGGCTGTTTCTGGAGGGTTAAAATTGAACTTGACATATAAAAATAAGTATAATAGAATACCGCGCAGGAAGTAAAACTCGCATGTCGCGAGTTATGGAGGCAGACAGTATGAACTTGATGAAGGAAGTTCGTAAGAGGGCGCACGAATGGGTTGACAGTCTCAGTATGGCAGAGCTGTTCATGATGGTACCCGATGCAGTTTTCGAAGGCTCGACGCCGACGAAGACCAAGCGCGTGGTCGCTAAGCCAGCGGTTGCCAAGACGGCTCGAAAGATCACCGTGGTTGGTGGAGCGCCTCTCCGCAACGGCAGGGGCGGACGCATCCGCAAGAAGGCTGGAAACCTCACGCCCGAAAAGCGTCAGGTGATTCTGGAACGATTCGGCGACACGCCGAAGGGGACCAAGGAATTCGAAGACATTCGCAACGCACTTTGTCGCGAACTGTCTCTGAGCCGATTGCAGGTCTCGTCGTTCATGCGGATGAGCCGAGTGAACAAGGACGAGTTGGCTGCCAACGTCCACAAGATGAATGTGGGTCGAAACAAGACCCGCTCCAAGAAGAAGAGGGGCGGCAAGAAGAAGTAGCTCAAAAGGGGTTGGGTGGTACATTACGGTACCGTCCAATCCCTTATTTTTGTCCAAAATTTATACACGATTTAGCACTTGACTAAATCGTTTTTTTTGTTATTGTGCAGGGTAGGTAAAACTAGTTCTTTGTAAGGAGGTGTAGGTGAGGAAACAAGGATTTGAAGCAGGACGAGTTCATCCGGAAACAAGCAACAAGGACAAGATTGGAGGTCTTAAGTGAGCAAGCCATTTAGTGGCAATACCAAGCAGTGCTTCGACCACTATACGGGAAATTTTCTTCCCAAAAAAGGTAGTCGCAATGCTTCCACAGCCAAGATTCCACTAGGAAACTTTGTTGGGGTCAGCCCAGACACAGTCACTTGCTGGATTGCTGGCAAAGGCAAGCCCAAAGGTGACGTCTTAATCAGACTTCGGTTTTTTCTTGGGGTTATGGGTTACGATGTTACGGAGTTGCGAGCTCTTCGTTCCAAAAAGGTGAACTACATGCTGGCAGAAATGTTGGTTTATGGTGTCATCGATTTAAACGAAGCAGCCCAGATGTTGGGTTACAACAACAAGAACTCAGTTCTTCGTATTCTTCGTGGGGAACAAAATCCTCCTGAAGCGAAGACCGCCAAGATCAAGTCGCTCTACGGCGCAGAAACAACTGCTCCGAAAATAGCGACTACGAAACTGAACTTGCTCAAGGAATTGGGGTTGACTCCTTCTCGCGATGAAATTCGTGAGGCTGAAGTCAAACCTCTCCCAAGAGCCGAACCAGCACCTGAACAGTCAGGCGGGTTTGATGACGAGCTGATTGCTGTCTTGGGACATTTCGTTATGGCTATCACTCCTTTGTTGGAGGAAGCTGTGACTGGAACGACCAGAGAACAAAGAAACAAACTTCGTCAGTTTGTTGGAAACGATGGAATGTTTCGACTTTCCAAAGCTTCCAGTAAACTGTGTAGCGAAAAAGCGCTCGAAGTTATGAGTAAACCAGCAGATTCACAAGGAGAAGCGTAATGCTAAGTCCGTTTGCATTTCACATGGGTAAGACACTCTGCAATCTCGCAAACAGTTATCCAAGACTCTTGGATGTTCTGTTCGAGCATGTGCAGAAC
>CAYITW010000011.1:0-16191 GCA_964366395.1 uncultured Candidatus Saccharibacteria bacterium | reverse complement strand
TCTTTCCCTACACGACGCTCTTCCGATCTAAAATAGCTAGAAGACTTGGAGCCCCAATATTTGAGAAAACTCAAACCCAAAAATACGCACTTCATTTAGAAAAAAGGGGTAAGAAGAAAGGATTCTCCAAACCAAAATCGGAGTTCGGTATTCAGCTAAATGAGAAGCAAAAAGCTAGGTTTACTTACGGACTTTCAGAAAGACAATTTTCAAATTATGTTAAAGAAGCAATTCTAAAGAAAGCCGGAAATGCTTCCCAGTCTATTTTTGAGTTTCTTGAGTCAAGAGTAGATAATGTTGTTTATAGACTTGGGTTCTCTCCAACAAGGTTAGGTAGTCGACAGTTAGTCTCTCATGGTCATATTGCTATTAATGGAAGAAGAGTAAATACACCGTCTATGCGCATGAAAATAGGGGACAAGGTTGAAATAACTGGAAGGTCTACCGCAAAGCCTATCTTTGCAAATTTGGACGAGAAGTTAAAGAATGCAGTCGTGCCTTCTTGGATAAAATTTGATTCAGTCAAGAAATCGGCGGAAATACAAGGAAAACCGCAATACGTAAAAAGTGAAAATATGTTTGATTTAAACGCCGTTATCGAGTTTTACAGCCGTTAGAGACACTTGCCTTAAATTATTAAGTAATGTATACTGTTTTACTGTGTTTTATTTATAAATTTTAATAACTATATACCCTACATGTCTGATTACACAATTGTTTTACCATCAAAACCAAAAATTATCTCTGAGGTTGATTTCTCAGGGTCATATGAAATTGATGGACTTTATCCTGGTTATGGCCATACTCTTGGCAACTCTCTTCGAAGAATCATTCTTTCTTCACTTCCAGGAGCAGCTGTAACAAAAGTTAAAATTGAGGGAATTTCCCACGAATTTTCTGTTATTCCTGGAGTAAAGGAGGATGCTATTACCATATTACTTAATTTAAAGAAAATTAGATTTCAAGTTGTCAGTGACGAGCCACAAACTCTTAGTTTAAAAGTGAAAGGGGTAAAAGAGGTGACTGCTGGAGATATAAAAATTCCTGGTGGTGTTGAAGTGCTAAATCCAGAGTTAGTAATAGCGACACTAACTGAAAAAAATGCTGATTTGGATATGGAAATTACTGTACAAAAAGGTTTGGGTTTCGTTTCAAAGGAAGTTTTGGAAAAAAATAGAGTTAATATAGGAGAAATTACACTTGACGCTATTTTTACTCCTATCAGACGAGTTAGTTACGAAGTTGAAAATATGCGCGTTGGTGACAGAACAGATTTCAACCGTTTAAAGATATTTATCGAAACAGATGGTACTCTTACACCAAAAGAAGCCTTGGAGAAAGCTATTGAAACAATGATAAGTCAACTTAAGGCTATTATTGGTTTTAAAGAGGAAGATATAATACTTCCACCTACTACAAAGGAAGTGCCAAGCAAAGGAGCAATGGAAGATGAGGATTTACTGAAAACTCGCATTGAAACATTGAACCTCTCTGCTAGAACTTCCAACGCACTTTCAAATGCAAACATTCGTACGGTTGGAGGTTTGGCAAGAAAGAAAGAGAAAGACATCCTTGAAATCGACGGACTTGGAGCAAAAGGTGTGACTGAAATCAAAGAAGTTTTATCTTCATTTGGACTTTCACTGAAATAAGGTAAACTACGCAAACTCTTATGAATCACCACAAAGTAACACGAAAATTGGGCGGGAGAAGAAAGTTAGAGACGGACTTATGAAGTCTTTGGCTCTTGCCTTGGTTGTAAACGGAAAAATTAAGACAACAGAGGCAAAGGCTCGAGAGATTCGTCCTTTTGTTGAAAAACTTGTAACTTCTGGTAAATTAGCTACTATTGCATCTCGAAGAGCTCTTGTCTCAAAAATAGGGGTTATGGGGGCACAAAAGATAGTCAAAGACCTTGCTCCTAAGTACAAAGAACGAGCAGGAGGCTATACTAGGATTACCAAACTTCCCGCACGTCTTTCAGACGGAAGCTTGATGGCTATTATAGAGTTCGTATAACTTTAAGGACTAGACTTTCAACTTTATGACTATGACTAAATACACACTAGACGCAGAAAATAAAAAAATCGGAAGAGTGGCTACAGAAGCTGCGGTATTTCTAATGGGTAAAAATTTGCCTACATTTGCAAGAAACGCTATCCCAGATGTTGAAGTTCTAATAAAGAACACTTCAAAATCTGTGATTGATGAGAAAAAGAAATCTCAAAAAACATACAGTAGATACTCCGGATACCCAGGAGGACTAAGACAACCAACAATGGAACAGGTTATCGAAAAGAAAGGGTACAGTGAACTTTTTAGAGAAGCAGTACTTGGAATGCTCCCAAAAAACAAACTTCGACAGAAAATGATGAACAATTTAATTGTAACTGAGTAACTTTAATATGGAAAAAACATCTGAAAGATATATAGAAACAGTAGGACGCCGAAAGACAAGTGTGGCTCGTGTTCGAATAACACCAAGCGCTAAAACTACTTTTGTTGTGAACGGAAAAGAACTTGAAGTGTACTTCCCAACAACAGAAATGCAACACACCGTTAAGCAACCTTTTGCGGAAGTGGAAGGTAAATTTACTGTCAGTGCAAAGATTGTGGGAGGAGGAGCTCACTCTCAATCAGAAGCACTTCGCCACGGTATCGCTCGTGCTCTAGTTGAACACAAAGGAGAACTCCGAAAAACTTTAAAGAAAGCAGGTTACCTCAAACGAGACCCTCGCGCAAAAGAACGACGTAAGTTCGGTTTGAAGAAGGCGAGAAAAGCTCCGCAATGGTCAAAGCGTTAAAAAAAGAACTCCCTTCGGGGAGTTTTTTGAATTGAAAAACCCGCACTGCAATAGCACGGGTGACTGTCGTATCCAAAGGTTGTCAGGCCCATGGAACAGTGAGAGTCGGAAGCGAATTCTAATCCCACCACGAGCACAATTTGTTTCGCCTAAATCCTCATGTTAAGTGTGAGGACAGCTCCGCTAATCATAGTACATTAGATGGTAATTTTGTCAACCACGAAAAAACCGCCGATCGTAGCTGGCGATTTAATCGCCGCCACAATGGCGGTTGCGCACTAGGGTGGGAAGACCCTTCCTGCAATTTTGTAGATCTCAAGAAGTCGCCCACCCCTTGCAATCACAATATTCTTGATCCTCTGAATTGCTTCAGCGTCATTTGTATCGTAGATCGTTCCGACTTCAATATGGACACCAGGATGTTTCTCCCAAATGTAGATGTGAGTCACACTCTTCACAATTCCTCCTGTGTCGATACTAATATATAAAATACTTTTGTCAACTTAATTTGAGCTCTTAATTTTTTAGGCTAAAAATACAATTGAAAAGGCGCTCTAGAGAGTGCCTTTTTTGAAACCGTCTTACTACTATCTCCTTGGTCGCAGAGCCTTCCTCATTAAGGACACCTCACTAACATAGCGCCCTACAAGCCTCCAGAGTGTGTCGTTGTCCCGTACCAACGTTCTCTTTTGTCTTTTCAAGATAATATTTTCTTTCGCCAACTGCGCTCTGGTCTTTTGTTTAGCCACTCGACCCTCCTCATTTAAGGTTAATGATTTAGGTTATGTTGTCAAATAAAAAACCGTCAGACAACTGGCAAGTTTTTCGCCTTTGTCTGACGGTACCACTTAAGGTTTGTCTGGATCGATTGGCCAACTGTTGTTGGGGTCCTCGAGTGCCTTGAGAACCTCAAGAGCATCAGAAACCTGATCCACAAGAGTTCCAGGATTAGGCTCTGGATCTCCTGTGAAAACATGTCTCCAATCTCGTGTGAAAGAAACGATTACACGCTTTCCATTTTCATCTCTTGTAACAATAGTGAGTCCCATAGCCCACCTCCTTTAGTACTATAGCATTATTTTTCCAACGAAAAAACCGCCGATCGTAGCTGGCGATTTAATCGCAGCCACAATGACGGTCTACTCGGACACTGCACTGAATATGAGTTCCATGTTGTGAACCCCATGATTCACCCTCTTCCATCCCGCATTTTGGTAGCGTCGAATGAGCTCATTTGCTATGCGAGGAGAAAGTGAATCGGTGGCGACCTTAATCACACGATTCGGCGCTTGGTAGAGACGCTTGAGTTGCTCGTCAATCTTTACTTCTTGAACTGCTACTTCGTCCAGTTCAATCTGCGTAAGTGGTAAGTCTTTTGGTCCGATTGCCATATTGCCCTCCGCATACAACTTAATACATTGTAATAATTTCGTCAATTAATTTTGAATCATTAAATTTTTGTGTTAAAATGGTGAACATGAGTGATAAAGATGAGCAAAAAATAACAGAACCTGAAGTGGATACCGATCCGGGAGATGACTTGGTATTTGAAGACAACACTGAAGTAACTGGAGCTGACTACAAGGTTAAGGTGGATAAACTCAAGGCCAAGATAAAAGAGCTCCAGACTAAAAATCATGAACTTTTAGATGGTTGGCAGAGAGATAAAGCTGACTTTATAAACACTCGAAAACGTGATGAGGAAGGGAAGAAAGAGTTTCTTAAGTTTGCTAAGGCAGATATCATAAGCGAAGTAATACCAGTATTGGACTCATTTGATGGGGCATTTAAAAACAAAGAAGCTTGGGAAAAAGTAGATAAAAACTGGCGTGCAGGAGTGGAGTACATTCACACGCAACTTTCAAATATCTTAAGTCAGCACGGTCTTAAAGTTATAAATCCTCTTGGTTTACAATTTGACTCTACAAGAGACGAAGCTATAGAAAATATAAAAGTTGACAGTAAAGAAGAAGAGGGTAAAATACTGGACGTGGTACAGTTGGGGTATGAGCTGAACGGTAAAGAAATCCGACCACCGAAGGTGAGAGTAGGACATTTTGATTAAGAATAAAATAGTATGCAAATAATAAACTCCAGCAATCAAATAGTTGAAAAAATACTCCGAGATAAAGAGGGAAGACTTGTCCGTGCAAGATTTTCTATCTATGAAGTTGCTGGACGTGTAAAGGCACGACTTATTGATTTTACATACATTGAAACTCTCAAGGGGGCTGTTTTGAGCTTAACTTCTTTTATAAAAGAAAAAACTATACAAGTAGTGCGAGTATTTGAAAAAGCTTTTACATCTCCATATTTTGCATCTGACACCCTAACTTTTAGTGGCTCTAAACCCAGAGCACCTACTTTTATATAACAAGAACCCCGTACCAGAGCAAAGCTCGGTACGGGGAAGGCCTCTGAGAACTTGGCGTTCTCGGCGGAGTTACTTTTGTTTAAAAATTACCGGCTCGCCAATTTTTTTGGGAACAAGAACGAAATCTACCCTTACGACTCCCTGTATGTCACTTTGACCGCTTGATTGCACGAACTTTTGAGCAGTGGTAGTCATGAAGATGTTCAAACGTTCCTTATCCCTTTTGGTTGTTGCGACTAAGGAAAAACCGTTGCGGTTATAAATAACACGAATCATGGTCCACCTCTAAAACAGAAGTTAGCATGGAATTATCAAGAAATCAAATTAATAAATTAATCACAATCATATGAGTAAAATAATAGGAATAGATTTGGGAACAACAAACAGTGCAGTTGCAATAATGGAAGCAGGCGCTCCAAAGATTTTGGAGAACGCAGAAGGTGCACGAACAACCCCTTCCATCGTTGCCATCTCAAAAGCAGGTGAAAGACTTGTCGGTCTTCTTGCTAAACGACAGGCAGTAACAAATCCGAAAAATACAGTTTTCGGTATTAAGCGTTTTATTGGTCATAACTTTGAGGATGAAGCTGTCCAGAAAGACAAAGCTATCGTACCTTTTGAAGTAGCAAAAACGCCGACAGGTGGAGTAAAAATAAAAATGAGTGATAAAGAATACAGCCCTGAGGAAATATCTGCAATGATTTTGTCTAAAATAAAATCCGACGTTGAAGCAAAGATTGGTCAGAAAGTTACTCAAGCTATCATCACCGTTCCTGCATACTTCAACGATTCCCAAAGACAGGCAACAAAAGATGCTGGGGCAATCGCTGGACTCGAAGTTCTCCGAATCATAAACGAACCGACAGCTGCAGCTCTCGCTTACGGTTTTGACAAAGGTAAGAAGGAAGAAAAAATAGTGGTCTTTGACTTCGGAGGGGGAACATTTGATGTTTCTGTTCTTGAGGTAGGAGATTCTGTTATTGAAGTTAAGTCTACCGACGGAGACAGTCACCTCGGAGGAAAAGATATTGACCAGAAAATAATAAACTTCCTTGCAGACGAATTTAAAAAGGAATCTGGTATTGATTTAAGATCCGATACACTAGCTTTACAAAGACTCGACGAAGCAGCTGAAAAAGCCAAAATAGAACTTTCCACGGCAATGGAATCCGAAGTAAATATTCCGTTTATCACGAGTGACGCTTCCGGTCCAAAACACCTACTTATTAAAATCACTCGCGCAAAACTAGAAGAACTCACGAGTGAGTTTATTGACCGTGCAATGTCCATTACGAAACGAGCAATGGAAGCATCTGGATTCTCAATATCACAAATCAACGAAGTGATTCTCGTTGGAGGCCAAACTCGTATGCCGAAAATGAGTGAGAAGGTGAAAGAATACTTCGGGAAGGAGCCAAACAAGACAATTAACCCAGATGAGGTTGTAGCCCTGGGAGCGGCTATCCAAGGGGGTATTTTGGCTGGAGACGTCAAAGATGTGCTCCTTTTGGACGTAATACCGCTATCCTTGGGTATAGAGACCATGGGAGGTGTCGCTACTAAGCTTGTAGAGCGAAATACGACTATTCCAGCCTCAAGAAGCCAAGTCTTCTCAACAGCTGCCGACAACCAAACTTCCGTAGAAATCCACATAGTCCAAGGTGAAAGAGCGATGGCAAGTGACAACAAATCCTTGGGTAGATTTATTTTAGATGGGATTCCACCAGCTGGCCGAGGCATGCCACAGATTGAGGTAATGTTTGATGTGGATGCAAATGGAATTCTCTCGGTCAAAGCCAAGGACAAGGCAACAAGTAAAGAACAATCGATAAGAATCGAAGCCCGCTCAGCGCTGACAAAAGAAGAAATAGAAAGAATGCAGAAAGATGCGGAAGTTCACGCAAGTGAGGATGCTAAGAAAAAGGAAGTTATTGAAGCAAAAAATATCGGCGAACAGCTGATCTACACCGCCGAAAAATCTTTACAAGATGCGGGCGAGAAAGTTCCTGCTGACTTACGAAAATCAATTGAAGATAAAGTTACTGATCTTAAATCTGCAAATTCAAACACTTCTGCTGATTTGGAGACAATAAAAAAAACAACAGTATCTCTTTCAAACGAATTACAAAAAATAGGGGAGATAATCAACAAAGCGGCTCAGGAAGCCGCAGGCGCGAGGAGCGCCGGAGGTACTGAGCCAGCAGGCGAACGTGGAGATGAAAAAGTTCGTGATGCAGAGTTTCAGGAGAAAAAACCAGAAGAGGGTAAATAAAAAAAACGGCACCGAAATTCTGGTGCCGTTTGTACCTAAGGTTGCAAAATGGTCTGAGAGTAATTGACAGTGCAGGTTACTTCCCACCCTTCATCAAGAATTGGTTCCTCAAACTCGTGTTTCAGTTTGATCCATTCCTCATGCGGTTCAAAGAAAGCTCGACCTTCTTCTGGCCAATACCTGATCTTAGCCCATGTGCCTTTCCTGATTCGGCGATACATTTCCGACTCACCAAAAACATCATCATAAAAATCGACGAACTTGTACCAAAGTTTCTGCACAATACCCCCAATCTACTATTATAGAAAACTTCCTTAAATAATACAATCACATTTAACGGCTAGTAGTCAAGTATACTTAAAAATTAAAATCCTTATAATAAATCACCATGAAGAAAGACTACTATGAAATTCTCGGTGTCGACAAAAAAGCTCCAAAAGACGAAATCAAAAAGGCTTTTCGCAACCTCGCTCACAAATATCACCCAGACAAAAAAACTGGTGATGATGCTAAGTTCAAGGAGATAAATGAAGCTTACTCTGTTCTTGGGGATGATAACAAAAGAGCTCAATACGACCAGTTCGGTCATGCTTTTGCTCAAGGTGGAACAGGAGGAGCAGGGTCAAACGGCTTCAATGGTTTTGATTTCTCCCAATTTACACAAGGCGGAGCTGGAGGATTTGAGTTTGATTTCGGAGACATCTTCGGAGATGTGTTTGGTGGAGGACGAAGAGCGCAAACGAAAAGAGGTAGAGATATTTCTATCGATATAGAACTTTCTTTTGAGGATTCCATTTTCGGCGTAGAGAGAACTGTACTTCTAAACAAAGTATCTAAATGCGATAACTGTGGGGGAAATGGCGCCGAGAAGGGAAGTTCACTTGAAACATGTAATACCTGTAACGGCAAAGGAAGTTTGAGGGAGGTTAAGCGAACTTTCTTTGGACAATTTGAATCAACTACAACTTGTGAAGTTTGTCACGGTACAGGCAAGACTCCAAAGGTGAAATGCCAAACATGCTATGGAAAAGGGATACTGAAAAAAGAAAGTGAAATAAAAGTGAAAATCCCAGCAGGTATAGAAAACGGTGAGATGATAAGACTCTCTGGTGGAGGAGAGGCTATTTCGGCTGGTGACACGGGGGATTTGTATATCAAAATTTATGTTAAAAAACACCCACTCTTCAGAAAAGAAGGTCAAAACCTCTTAACAGATCTTCAGGTTAAACTCACAGACGCGCTTTTGGGTGGTGAGGAGACCCTAAAAACTCTAGACGGAGATATTAAAATAAAAATTCCAGAAGGTGTAACTCACGGCGAAACTCTTCGAATAAAAGGAAAGGGAGTTCCTTATGAAAAAAACCATCGCGGGGATATATTAATTAAGCTTCACATCGCAATCCCAAGAAAATTATCCAAAGAAGCCCGAAAAACTATTGAATCTTTAAAGAAAGAAGGTATATAATATACTGATGTCAGCTATTTTAACTCAAATCACAGGATTTTTTGGTATGTTTTCTAGCGACGCCCTGTATTTAATAAGCATATTTATTATTCTATATGCTTGTTCAATGTATTTTGGTAGAGGAAGAATAGTTTCTATGATTGTTTCCTTTTTCCCTGCGATGCTTCTGTTTAACAGTTTTCCGTTTATTGATAAACTAATTTTTTTTGAAGCAGGTGGGCTTCTCGCACTAAACAAGCTAGCAATATTTTTAATTTTCTTTATACCTATCTCTATTATTGTCAGTAGATTTATTTTTTCATCTTCTGAATATAGTGATTATCCAATATTGAAAAACGGAGTATTAGCTTTTTCAGCTCTTATCGTTGTGCTCGTTTTTTCTTACAGTGTTGTTAGTCTAGACGCTTTACACAACTTTTCTCCACAAATCGACGCTCTTTTTTCTGGGGAAGGGAAGACGTTCTACTGGAATTTGTTATCTTTGGCGCTCTTGGCAGTAATTTAGCTGTTTTTGAATTGTTTGGTTAATCAAAATTTCTCCTAATTGTCATTTTACTTAAATTACTGTCTGATTATTTATGTTAAAATATGGCTTAAAATCTAGTTTTTATAGTCCTTTTCAAGTAGTCTTTTTTATTGTATTTTGTTGACAAAGGGATATGAGATATGCTATAATGTACTCGGCTCGGAATCACCGAGTTTTTCTTTTGAAATCGACTAAATAACTAAAAATCGTTTAGTCGGTTTCAATTATTCTGGAATTAACATTTAACAATCAACTTATTTTGAATTTCACTGCAATTGGTTTGTTTATGGTTCTTTCGTCTGTAACAGGTATCTCAAGCGGAACAACTGTACAAGACTTTCCAAAAGTTGAGAACTCTTCTTACAAAGTTGTAAAAGAGATTTCAAACAAGGAAATTGAAAATATGATGTCTACCGAGCAGTATATAAAACAATACTTCTCTGACATTCCTATAATGATACAGATTGCTAGATGTGAATCTACGTTCCGACAACTTGATAGAGATGGTGATATTCATAGAGGCAGGGTAAATAATGCCGATGTGGGTGTTATGCAAATCAATGAGTTCTACCACCTAGATCAAGCTGAAAAGAAAGACTTCGACATCTACACTATTGAGGGTAACACTGCTTACGCCAGAGACTTATATGAAAGACAAGGTACACAACCTTGGAGTTCATCAAAAGCATGTTGGGGTAAGTACGAAAACCAAAACCTCGCTATAAACAGGTAAAATCGTAAACGACTTAAACCACAAGGGCCCCGCAAGGGGTTTTTGTGTTGTCATTATATTAAGTTTTTGATAAGGTAGTCGTAGAAAGGAGCCAGATAAACTGGCTCAAATTGTACCTAAAAAACAAGAGGTGAGTGATGAGGGCTATCAACTTTCGGGCGCTACTTACGAAACGGCAAGTAACTGCCAACTCACTTGTGTGTGTTGGGCTTGACCCTCTCGAAGAAAAGATCCCTGACATTGTTAGAGAAAAAACTTCAACTCCAGATAAGGCAGTTTTCACTTGGATGAATGATATTGTTCATGCCACTGCTGAATTTGCTTCGATGTTCAAACCACAACGTGCCCACTGGGAGGCTATCCCAAATGGAGAAGTCGCACTGCGACGTCTTGTTGAGGTGATACAATTGTATTACCCAGACATTCCCGTCTTTCTCGACTGCAAGCGGGGAGATATTGACAGAACCCAAAAGCAGTACCGAGAAGCTCATTTCACACTCGATGGTGTGGATGGTATGAATTACAACGGCTACATGGGCAAGGATACCTTGCGGTCATTGATTGACCCAGAACACATGGGACGAGCCTTGGTTGGCCTTGGGCGTACAAGTAATCCCGAAGCGTGGGAAGTTCAAGACCAACAGCTCAAAGACGGCCCTTGCCTTTGGGAATTCATGGTGGAACGAATCGCCTTGTGGTCACAGGAATTTGGTGTGATTGAGAACGCTGGTGTGGTTATGGGGGCAGCCCACAAGCATCCAACTGACCAAGAAAGGATACTTTCCTGGCATCTGTCACGAGCCAGACAGATTGTCGGTGACGTCCTTTGGTTTCTTATTCCAGGCATTGGCAAACAAGGCGGTGCTGTGGAAGAGACAGTGAGAGCGTCTTACCGCGGGCCTGGTTCAATCGCCATCAACTCCAGTTCGGACATCATTTTCGCAAGTTCTGGTAACGACTTCGCGGAAGCTGCAGGACTGAAAGCAATGAAACTTCGTGACGAAATCAACCTTTACAGAGACTAGGAGGTACCAGTGAACGAAGGGTCAGTTCTCAGTATGCTGAACAGGGTTGGGGCAATTGTTACCGAGAGCCACATCGTTTACACGAGTGGCAAGCACGGGACAGCTTATGTGGACAAGGATAGGGTCAGTCTTGATCCAGAATTCTTGAACATATTTGCTCAGTCAATTGCCACGGACTTGCTGAGCGAAAGAATCGAAGTAGTTGTGGCTCCAGCTTTGGGGGCAATCACTTTGGGTTCATGGACGGCTTACCATTTAGCATCACTTTCTCATACGAATGTGAAAAGTATGATTGCTGAAAAAACTCTAGGAGATTTTTTTCTTCGCCCAAAGGATGACGCCCTCATCTCAGGGAAAAGAGTTCTTGTGGTTGAAGATATTTTGACCACAGGCGGTTCAGCCTTGAAGGTAGTTGAAGCCGTCAGAGCAAAAGGCGGAGAAGTCGTGGCTGTCGCTGTTCTTTGTAACCGTGGGGAAGTCACACCGGAGATGATTGGTGGTGTTCCAAAGCTTTTGGCACTTGCCAATATGAAACTTGATGCTTGGGACGAAGCCGATTGCCCCATGTGTCGAGAAGGCATCCCGATTAACACAGAAGTCGGCAAGGGTCGTGAATTCCTTGCACGAAAACAGGCGTGAGTTGTAAGACCAAGTCGCTATCGAAAGGTAGCGATTTTTTTATAGCTATTGTTTCTTAAATTATTTCTTGATAATCTAACAATAGGAAGGTACATAATGGGATTTAGGACGAGACAGCCAACAAGCAACGACCCAGTCTGGTCAAAACCAGTCAAAAATCCATGGCTCTCTACAAATGACTGCGTGGATGAGTTCGCGCTCATTTTGAACAAAATGGCAAAAAGGTGTAAAAAATGCCAACGTGGCATTGATCTTAAACATCTCGACTTGCAAGGGATTTGCCCAGATTGTAGGGGATAAACTGATAGCTCCGAAGAAATTTGTGGAGCTATTTTGTTAAAGGGAATAGAAGCGCTTAAAATTCTTTTTGTAATTTTGATAGATAAATGCAGAGGGGAGTACTATACAGGCGTGTCGCACAATATATCTTTTAGTATATACTCCTAGGGACAAGTAACAGTTTGAGACTTTTGGGGATTTATGAGTTTATTGTTACTTTTAACCTATCAAGTATCCGCGACCAAGTTTTAATGGGTTTGAAGTTGTTTCAAGACGTTATCTAACTACCCCAAATTATCTCACCAAGCCCTAAAAGCATGGTCCAAAATTTTCTATCCCCGATAGGGAAGTCCCCTACCCTATGTAACCCAACCTCGTACTAGAGCGTCCAACCAATTATAAAAAGTGATTGCAAAACCCCAGACTGGTTCCCAGAAAGCTCGAACTGCGGGAGATTTGAGCCATTCTATTACATCAAATTGAAAGTAATACTTTAGTGCAATAATAGCAATGATTATAATGACTATTTTTATAATGAATCCTTGATTATTTTTCATATATTATTTATTTATATTAAATTTGGAGGCACAGGTGGTGCTGGTGGTGCTGGTGGCACCTCCATATGACCTTTTCGCATCTTATTTCCAGCCATGAAAAGTAAACCTATGAAAACAAGTGCAGCGAACCCGATACCTGTCCAAACAATAAATGGATACTTTTCTGTAAACCTACTTTCGTCAGGATCGCAAGCATCTCCAATATCATCTGCATCTGTGTCAGATTGAACTGAATTCACTATTTCAGGGCAGTTATCCAATGAATTAATCACGGAGTCGCGGTCATAATCGTCACACAAGTCTCCTCTACCATTTCCATCAATGTCTTCTTGAATTGTATTAGAAACACTCACACAGTTATCGTTTATATCAGGAATTTGGTCAAAGTCTCTATCTGAGAGTACAAATGCTGGATTCGATATGACTGATAAAATACCTATTCTTTTGACACCTTCGTTGGTAGTTAAGTTTGGAGCTTCTTCATTGTCTGCATAGTTTCTTGTTGGGTTTTCTTGATTTGAATATATTTTATAGTTATTTCCTGGTAATGCTAAGAACCTTAAGCTCTTTTTTGATACATTATTAAATAAGTTGTTAAACTTCAACTCTGAAATTCTAAGTGGTTGTGAGTAAGTAAGTTCAACTATCCAGTCCTTTGCTACTGTTTCAGGAAAATTCAATCTTGAAGAATTCGGGACGTATTTATTTAAAACTACAACTTCCCTACCGCTAACATTTGCTTTTATGGTAACAGTAAGTGGAAGTGACACGTAATTATCAAGGATAAGAGTTAGAGAGTTAGATTTAACTATACTAGAGAAACTAACATTTATATTCGCTAGCCCTTTGTTTTGGTTGTTATCTAAATAAAAGTCAATCGTAGTAAGAGGGTTCCCATCAAACAAACTGGAAGTATTAACACTTTTAGTGGTCTCGACTGAACTCGAAACTGAAGTGCTCAACTGTTCCATATTCATGAGTTTCGATGGAATAAATCGCTGTGTTGTTTCATTATATACCCCAAACAAATTGCTATAGACATCATTTAGACTAAAATCTGCCTCTACCACTGTTGGCACAACTATATTAGGGGTCGAAACTGTTGAATAATTCCTATAAGATTTTATAATCTCGGCATTACTAGCAGTAGTATTCTGATCAACTACCCAAGTTGGAAGTGTTGGTGAAGTAGCAGATATCCATGTATACGGGATTAAAGTAGTAAGAATAGCTAATAATATCGTCTTGGAAAAGATTTTTATCATGTTTATTTTTGGATTAAATTAGCCTCTGTTTTCTGACTTTTTGATATAAAGGCAGTACTCATAAACATTATTCCGAGAACTATGAAAGTAATCACACGAAGCACCAACTCCATTTTCCAAACATCAACCAACACAAGTCTAGCTACAACTAAAATAAGAATCGCCATTCCATATTTTTTCAGAATATCATTTCTATTAAATAGACCGTAGAAATGGGAACCTAGACCAATAATTGTGAAAATCAGAAGTGAAACAAACACCGCACTGTCGTCATTTGACATAAGGGCGTGACTTGAGAGCCATATAAGCGAATATACGTAGAATGAAGAAACGATAAACATAATGTAGTTTAGTCTTGAATTTACAGATTCGGGAACTTTGTGTATTTTGTAAAAAAATCCTAGCCCAGCTAAAATGATTGCCATTAAGGCTAGAACAGTAAAATCACTATGGAGTATTCCACTCCCCCACTTGTTGGACATAAGACTCTGCAAAGACATAAAAAATGGCACAGCTAAAACGATTGAAAAACTTTCTGCAATTCTTATGTTGCCCGTAACAATAAAGGAAGCGATAATCACGATGGCTGATTCGATAGCAAAAGCAATAACTAAAGTCGGTCCACTTAACTCGATAGATGTTGCGATAGCCAGAAGTAACACAGAAAGAAGTGCGTGAATATAGAACAATTTTTCGTTTCTTGTCCTCGTAAAAACAAAAAAACCAGAAAAAGCGTAGATAAGCATCCAAAGTGCGATAGTCAAACTTTGATAGATCTCTGGAACTATTGTTACCGTAAAACCTAGAAGTATGAGAGTGTTAACAATAGCAAGATAAACATCTCCAGTCTCAGCTTTTATTTTATTTTGGATTAGACTCCATACACCCACACACAAATATAAAAGAGATATTCCGTACACTGTAAATAAGATGAAGTATTTTGAAATATTGAATACAGCGCTATTACTCATAATATCTGGAAGACTATAAATAAGGATTCCTGTAATACCTATAAGGTTGATACTTCGCCAATTCCTAGCTATGGAAATCCAGATAGCGGTGAGTGAAACTATTCCTAAATACAAATAAAGTAAAACTGGGTCAGTGCTAGATGTGTGGGAAAGAAACGGTGCTAAAAGTGAAATAAACATTCCATATACTGCTAATTTTTCTGTAGAGTAAGCAACTGCTGAAAAACTTGTATATAAGGAAACAATAAAGATAACTCCCAAAACGACATATGACCCAAAGAAATGGTAGTAGTAGTCGCCTGCTAGAATAGATATTATTATAAGTGCAGTACCAAGGATTGTTAAAGCGTTACCTTGAACCTCGTTTTTTCGAAGTCTCCATGTTCCAAACAAGGTGACAATCGTCCCAATAAATACACCTAAGGTTACTCGTCCGGCTGGACCAATCCAGTTATGAGTAAAAGCGTAGCTAACAAACCAACCAAACCCTACTAGAATCATCAGTATTCCAATTTTTAACAGAGGATTTTCTTTAAACCAAACCATCAAGTCGCTCTCAGTTTTTGGTGGTTTAACTAGTGTGTCTACTGGAGGAACAATATTATAAAGCGAGCTGTTGTTCGAAATAGGCTGAGATAATGGGTTTTCACTGCTTTGAGGTGTAACGGCTGATTGTTGAGAAAAATTAGTTCGACCACTTTTAAGCTCTGTGAGCTCTTCTTTTATATCTTTTATCGACTTATTTACCCTAGATAGTTTTCCAAAAAGAACGATTGCAAGAATTATAAATACAATATTGAACACATTGGTAAGCTCGTAGATTAAGTTCATCATTTAATGATTAATAATAGTGAATAAATTGTAGCACTTATCAATTAAATATACTTGACAACTATCCACATTGAGTACTAAATCGAAGGAAAGTAAGCGAGAGGATCAAGATATGCTCTTATATCGGCAAGTGGCATCGTAACTTCTTTACAGCCACGACTATTCACATATTTTTCTATCCGAACACCTTGACTGGCGTAAACACTTATGTGTAAATGAGGTCCAGTAGAATAGCCCGTGTTACCACTAAACCCAATAAGGTCGCCTGTGCCTAATCTTTGTCCGATTGAAGTACTGATTACCGATAGATGACCGTATATTGTTGACAAACCATTGTCATGCTTAACCATTACCCACTTTCCAAAGGAGTAACATCCTGGATAAGCATCTGTATTTCCTGTTCCAACCACATTACCCTCTAAAACATTTTTTATTTTTGTACCTGTAGTG
>CAYITW010000010.1:0-16305 GCA_964366395.1 uncultured Candidatus Saccharibacteria bacterium | reverse complement strand
ATTTACCTTCAAATTTTTGCTAAAGTGAGTTCTAGCCGAGTTTAACAGACACTCCAATAGAAAAACTCGCTCTTTAATTTGGTGCAACATTTTTACTTTTTCTACGTTATAATATATGTAAGGGTCGAATTTAAAATAAAGAGGTGGAGCGTACAAAGTACGCTCTTTACCCTAAGTACCTACGATGAAAAATAAAAGGCACAAAATTTCTGATGGAGAGATATTACAACAGTCACTAAGTCGGCCATGGATGTTTTCAATGCTTATCGATAAGTACCAGAAGTCATTTTTGAGAAAGAGTGTCAGTATTCTCCGCTCAAAAGAAGCGGCTGAAGATGCTGTTCAGGATACATTTTTGAAAATTTACAAAAACGCGGAAAAATTTAAAGAAAAGAAGGGTGCCAACTTCAATTCTTGGGCATACAAGATACTCACAAATACTTGTTACGATGAAATAACAAGAAAGAAGAAAGAAAATCAAGAGTCATTTGATTTTGCAGACCTTGATGTGATTATGCCGATGCAAACTGAAGATGTGGGTACTGTGTCTTATGTGCAGTCCATCCTAGAGAGGATGCCGAAAAATCTATCCTACTTTCTAAAGCTATATTTCTTTGAAGATAAAAGCCAAAAGGAGATAGCTGTGTCAGAAGGGATGACAGAGGTAGCAGTACGTTCACGTATTCACAGAGCAAAGAAATATTTTAAAAATATCGCATTACAATATATATGACAATTATTTTAAAAAATCGCATTATGCTTGGGGTTTACATCCTTTATGTTATTCGTAAATTAAAAAATCCTTATGTGATGCCTGTTTTGTTTCTTGGGTTATTTTTTTTGCCTCTCACTTTTTTGGTATCAATTCCAAGTGTTGTATCAAATATAATTTTGACAGGAGGCTCGTACTCTTTCGTGTCTGATGCTTTTTCAAAAACTGATATGGTGGTTCAAGCTTTAGTATTATTATCATTTATTTCTGGACTTGTTTATATGAGTAAAATAAGTACACACACCATTGGATTTATTAGAGGAAAGTTTGTCTAACTTCTCGGAAGACCTGTTTTTTGCTAGACTTGTTTTGTGGAAGATAAGGAAAAACTAAAGAAAGAACTTACCGAACTAGAAGCACAAATGGCGGGTAGTGATTTTTGGACTAACAAAGATAGAGCCCAAGCCACTATACGGAGAATTGCTGAGCTAAAAACAGAAATAGCTGGGGTCGGCAAGTATGATGCTGGGGAAGCTGTGATGACTGTTTTTTCTGGGGCAGGAGGAGATGATGCGGAAGACTTTTCGGCAATACTATTGAACATGTATTTGAAATACTGTGGTAAAAAAGGTTGGAGTGTAAGTATTTTACATAAAAATGATAACGATCATGGAGGTTTTCGGAATGTGACAATTGAAATAAACGGTAAAAATGTTTATGGAACGTTAAAAAACGAGTCAGGAGTTCATCGTTTGGTGCGCATCTCTCCCTTCAATGCTAAATCACTTCGTCACACATCTTTTTCAATGGTTGAAGTTATCCCAAAATTTGAAAAAATGAAAGGCAAAAGTGATGATATTGAAATACCAGAAAGCGAACTTCGAGTTGAACTGTCTCGTTCTTCAGGTCCAGGTGGACAAAATGTAAACAAACGTGAAACGGCTGTGCGTGTTGTGCATATCCCCACAAACTTGTCAGCTCAAAGTGATAACGAACGCTCTCAAGGTCAAAATAAAGAGAAAGCCATATCAATACTCAAGGGTAAAATATTTAAAGCTATGGAAGAAGCAAGAGTTACCAAAGAAAAAGGTATGTATATTAGTAAAACTACTCAAATAGAGTGGGGCAACCAAATTCGCTCGTATGTTATGCATCCGTATAAGATGGTTAAAGATCATCGTACAAACTGTGAGACTAGTAATATAGATGCTGTTTTGGGAGGGGAGTTAGATGAATTTATTGAGGCAGAACAGAAGTTATAGACTTATAAACAAGGGGGTAAAATGTATTCCACTATGTTACAATTAATTCATGAAAAAATACATAATAACCAGCCTGCTAGCTGTTTGTGTTCTTTTACCAACTAGTTCTTTTGCTCAAGTTACAGCAGATATTGACCAAAATCCAGAAACTTCTAGTTGTGTTTCTCTAGTAAATAACCTCAAGTACCGTTCCCGGGATGTAAATACTAACGGAGAAGTTTCCACCCTTCAAGACTTTTTACGATCCAAAGGCTATCTAAATTCTAACCCGACAGGGTATTTTGGTGTGCTTACTCTTAAGGCGGCAAAAGATTTTCAGAGCGCGAATAATATAATTCAAACTGGTTTCGTCGGTCCAATTACTAGAGCAAAAATATCTATTCTAACCTGCGGGACATCAATAATACCACCCACCCCTTGTCCTCTAGTAGATGTAAATGGAGTTGCTACACACGTTTGTCCGACTACGCCTACCATTTCCTACCTTTCGCCTAGCTTTGGGGTTGTCGGCACAACAGTTACTATTATCGGAGCTAAGTTTACACAAGATAATCAAATAAATTTCGGTAATTATATGATTGGAAATCACATTGTTTCTCCAAATGGGAATACTATAACTTTTACTATACCAGTTACGGCTACACCTCCAGGACCTAATTGCACACCGCCAATGTATTGTGCCCCACCTGCACCTCAGTCAATAACACCTGGAAATTATAATGTTTCCATTACCAACTCAAATGGCACTAGTAACAAGGTTAATTTTATTGTTACGACACAGAGTACACCTTTGATCACCGTTTTTTCTCCAAATGGTGGCGAAGTATGGCCTACAGGGGCACAAAAAAATATTAGTTGGAGTGGAATTCAGCCATCTTGTCCAGTCGGACTATCATGTACAACAGTTATGCCAAATTATGATATTTATTTGAGGCATTATTATCCTCCTTGCACTGGCACTATCTGTCCTCTTATGCCAGATCAAATGCCGTACACAATTGCAAAAAATGTTTCAGGTTTTTCTTATCAATGGATAGTGGGACAATATGATTGGGGGAATTTAGCTCCAAATCAGGGTGCTTTAGCGCCTATACCTAAAGGCCAATATATTGTTCAAGTTTGTCTAAAAGACACAAACACTTGTGATTCAAGCGATACTCATTTTGAGTTGACAACTAACTACTAATTTTCAGCTGGATCTATTGATTGTAGATAAGAAAAATGTCGAAATGTTATTTCTCTGTTATAATGTAAATATGAAAAATAACATAATCGCGGTTTTATTAGCTGTTTGTGTTCTTTTACCAATCAATTCGTTTGCTCAAATTCTAGAAGATATTGATCCGAATCCGGAAACTTCAAGCTGTATCTCTTTGGTAAATAACCTTAAATATAGGTCCCGTGATGCCAATACTAACGGAGAAGTTTCCACTCTTCAAGACTTTTTACAATCAAAAGGATATCTAAACTCTGAACCGACAGGTTTTTTTGGTTTAATGACTTTAAATGCGGTAAAAGCATTTCAAACCGCAAACAGTATTAGTGCAACAGGTTATGTCGGGCCGATTACTAGAGCAAAAATATCTATTCTAACTTGTCAAAACTCTTCCACAACCACTTCTTCTCCAGAGATTACCTCGTTTTCAGCCCTTCAGGTAGATGCTGATCCTGTATATGGTGGTACCGTAATGCGTTTTGATTGGACATCGCAAAACACAAGTGCAGTAAGTTTGGTTACGAGTGGAGCTTGCCCTGCAGGTCTTACTATTACAAACGCAACAAATCATACGGCTTTTAACTGTGGTGACGTTGACAGACAGCTTGCAGTAAGTGGCTCGCTATATCTAAGGTTTATAAACAACACGAGTAGTCCAATCAGCATTCAATTTTTCCTAACTCCGATTTTTGCAGGAATTGGAAACACACTAGAAGCAAGAACTATTACTGTCAGCATTCCTCCTTCCTCTGTTACTGCTTCTGTTGTCGTAACTAGTCCGAACGGAGGTGAGACTTGGACTTCTGGAACATCAAGGGTGATAACTTGGTATTCAACAAATTACACGGGTAATGTTGATATAAGATTATTAGAAGGATCAGCTGGTTCTGGTGGTTCGTATATTGCGCTCAATGTGCCAAACTCAGGTTCTTATACATGGAGTATTCCAAGCAACTTCACCGCGGGTCAATACAGAGTACAGGTAGCTTTAGTTGGAGGAGGAACAGTCAATGATACAAGCAATAATTTATTTACAATTTCAGGCACAACTTCAACTTCAATTTCAGTTGCAAATGCTCCGGAAGTTCCATCAGCAAGTATTACCCAAGGAGTTCAAAATCAAATTCTAGGCGGTTTTGCGGTAAGTGTTGTAGGGGAACCGATCTCGGTTGGAGGCATGGTTTTTACTGTTTCTGCTGGTCCAGGTTTCACTTATCTTAATAGTAATATAACAGATGCTACTATTGTAGATGAAAATGGAGCTGTCGTAGCTGGTCCTGTAGATTCTCCTACAAGTTTGACAAATCAAACACTAACTTTTTCAGACCCTGTTACTTTTCCAGTCGGACGACATGTGTACAAGTTAAAAGGAAAAATTCCATCAGCGGCATTAAACTCCACAATCATCCAATCAAGAACTACTCCATCAAGTTGGACTAGCCCAATCGGTCAAACAACAGGGAATCCAATAACAATTTCAACTGGTGAAATCACAATGAACCCTATGACGATTAACGGTACGACATTTTCAGTGGGTGTGGATGCTGCCTCACCTAATTATTCTGTCGTTTTAGGTAATTCAAAAGGAGTAACTACTGGCATATATAAAATCAGAGCAATGAATGGAGATGTTAGACTGACCAAACTGGGTTTGAAACTTACCTCGGGTTCTTTTTCAGATATTGATGCAGTACTTATATATCAAGGTACGACGGTCGTTGGAGTAGGCACATTTTCAGGAGCAACAACCGTGATTACACTAAATACCCCAGTATTTCTTCCAAAAGATACAAATGTTGAGTTTACAATAAAAGCCGATTTTTCTGGTACAGGAGCTAGTCCAATAAGCACAGAAGGTAGTTTAGTTAAAATTGACCCGTTAAGTGCAGAGGGCGTTATTGTGGCATCTGGTCAGACGATTCAAGCTTTTTCCGCTGTAGGTGGAGTGGCTGGAGTGAAAGTCTTTGTCTTTACGGATGTTTCTGCTTCTGACCCTGCCTTGGCCGCTATCTTATCCATGGCCGACAAAAATATTATGATAGGTGTGGGTAACGGATTATTCCTTCCAAACGATGTCTTAACTCGTGGTCAGGCTGCTGTTACCGCCGTAAGAAGATTTAACTTGTCCTTGGATGACCTTCCGACAGTAGCTACGTTTCAAGATGTTCCAACGACACATTATTACTGGAAGTTTATTGAATCAATATACAGAGCAGGTCTTACAACTGGTTGTTCTGGAACTCCAAAACTTTTCTGTCCAGATGCACCTATTACTAGAGCACAGTATGCAGTATTCCTAACTAGAGGAATGGGCTTGGATCCTGCTAGCGCACCTCAAACACCATACTTTTCTGATGTACCGGCGACAAACATATACTTCCCATTTATTCAACATTTGTATCAAAAAGGGATCACGGCTGGTTGTGGTATAAATCCACTCCGATATTGTCCAGATGACAATACACTTAGATGGCAAGCTGCGATGATGCTCGATAAGACTCCAGGTGGCACACTCTCCCAAACTTCTCTCCAAAACTATGCTCAGATGGCAAATGTTCTCGAGTCAGCCCGCCTGCTTTTGGAAGAGTTACTGAATAAACTGAAATAAAACAGTTTAACTAGTTACAAACAAAAATCCAACTATATTTAGGTGGATTTTTGTTTGTAAAATTATTGAATGCCTCACTCAAATAAGCTATAATGTTCTCATGATTCACTTTGATAAGGTATCGAAAATATACCTAGATAACTCTATCGCTTTAGAGGAGGTTTCTTTCTCCATAGAACCAAAGGAGTTCGTTTCTATTGTAGGTCACAGTGGTGCTGGAAAGACCACTCTTGTAAAAATGATTCTAGGGGAGGAGAGGCCGAGTAAGGGCAAAATTTTTTTTGAGTCCGTAGACATTGCTACTTTAAGTAAAACCCAAATAAACAATTTCCGCCGAAAGGTTGGAGTAGTTTTTCAGGATTTTCGTCTTCTTCCAGATAAAAATGTTTATGAAAACATTGCTTTTGCTATGGAAGCTGCGGGCAGAACGGACGAGGAGATAGAGGCGGATGTGCCACATGTCTTGGATTTAGTAGATTTGGGCAAAAAGATGTGGAATTTCCCACACGAACTCTCTGGTGGAGAGAAACAGCGAGTTTCTATCGCTCGAGCTATCGTAAACCAGCCAGACGTGGTTATTGCGGACGAACCAACGGGCAATTTAGACCCTCTAAACACTTATGATATCGTTCAAATCTTGAAAAAAATCAACGATTTAGGCACGACAGTCATTCTCACTACTCACAATAAAGGGGTTATCGACTCACTAAAGAAGCGAGTTATAACTATGGAGAATGGCAAGGTGATTCGTGATGATAAGG
Source organism: uncultured Candidatus Saccharibacteria bacterium (assembly GCA_964366395.1). Classification (GTDB taxonomy): domain Bacteria; phylum Patescibacteriota; class Minisyncoccia; order Phycocordibacterales; family DATDWN01; genus C7867-006. Next base: position 9,746 of record CAYITW010000010.1, on the reverse strand, counting down.
AGGGGAAATATATAATATAGTGATATAATAAATATTATGTGGATTAAATTAAAAAGAGTTATAAGGGCAGGATTTTTTAGTTTTTGGCGCAACGGCTTTATTTCTCTCTCTTCTATTTTGGTAATGATGGTCACTCTTTTTGTTATTGGCTCTGTTATTTTTTCAGGAGTCATTTTGCGATTTACACTGGACCAAATTAAAGACAAAGTTGATATCAATGTTTATTTTGTTCGTACCGCCAGTGAAACAGATATTTTAGCCATGAAAGATAAACTCGAGAAACTTGCGGAAGTTGCTCCGCCTATCGGATATGTCTCAAGAGAGGATGCTCTCGCAGAATTCAAAGAGAGAAATCAAAACGATGAGCTGACCCTACAGGCGCTTGAAGAACTTGGAGAAAACCCACTGGGAGCTAAACTAAATATTCGTGCCAAAGACCCTTCACAATACGAAAGTATTACCAAATTTTTACAAAATCAAAATGCTTTATCTACTGACGGCACTGGCATAGTCGACAAAGTAAACTATTTTCAAAACAAAGAAGCCATTGACCGCTTAACTTCCATAATCAACTCCTCAAACCGTCTTGGTTTCATCCTGACGATTTTCCTTGTGGTTATTTCAGTGCTCATCACGTTCAATACTCTTCGTTTGGTCATCTATATGTCTAGAGATGAGATTTCTGTCATGCGTCTGGTCGGCGCTTCTAAGAACTACATCAGAGGACCTTTTTTTATTGCAGGGGCTATCTACGGATTTATCTCTGGAGTTCTAACTTTAATTGTTTTTTACCCGCTCACTCTTTGGCTAGGGAGTACGACGGAGCAGTTTTTTGTTGGGTTAAATATCTTTCAATATTACACAGCAAACTTCGGACAGATTTTCCTTATCATTATCCTTTCAGGAATCGCTATTGGTTCTATTTCCTCATATCTTGCTACCAGAAAATACTTAAAGGTGTAGAATAATACTGAGATGAAAAAACATAAATATATTTTTGTCGTTGGAGGAGTAATGTCCGGAGTCGGTAAAGGAGTTGCGTCGTCCTCCATCGGTAAAATTCTCAAAGCACTTGGATTTAAGGTCAACCCAATAAAAGTTGACCCTTATTTAAATGTAGATGCTGGCAATATGAATCCTACAGAACATGGCGAGGTCTTTGTTCTGGATTCTGGTCTTGAAACTGATCAGGACATGGGTAACTACGAACGCTTTTTGGAGATGGATTTGGGTCCGTACGACTATATGACCTCGGGAATGATTTATAAACATGTTATAGAAAAAGAACGTAATATGGGATATCACGGTAAATGTGTGGAAGCTATTCCACATATTACTGAGGAGATTGTCAGACGTTGGCAAAAATCTGCAGAGAATCACAAGTCAGATATTTCACTTGTGGAAATCGGTGGGACTATCGGTGACTACCAAAATATTCTTTTTATCGAAGCCGCGAGAACTTTGAAGATCAAACATCCAGAGGATGTGATGTTTATCATGGTTTCCTACCTGCCTGTTCCAGGTTCTTTAGGAGAAATGAAAACTCGTCCAACCCAGAACGCTGTTCGTCAGCTCAACTCCTATGGTGTTCAACCAGATGTTATCATCGCTCGAGGTGTTCATCCACTTGACCACAAACGCAAAGAGAAAATAGCTCTATCTTGTGCGATTCCAGTTGAGAATGTTGTTTCAGCGCCTGATATAAAAAGTATTTACGACGTACCGTTAAATTTTGAAAAAGATAAAATAAGTAGCACAATTTTAAAAACACTTTTTTTAAAAACTAGAAAACACAATGGGGAGCTAAACGAGTGGAGAAAGTTTGTCCAAAAAAGGGCTAAGGCAAAGCATATTTTAAATATTGCAGTTGTTGGTAAGTACTTTGATACTGGGGACTATGTTCTCGCAGATGCCTACGTTTCGGTTATCGAGGCAATCAAGTTTTCTTCATATTGGAACAACTCCAATGTGAAGCTTACATGGATAAACTCCAAGGATTATGAATCAAAAAAAAGAAAAGTTGCTGAGCTTCGCAAGTATGACGGAGTTATTGTTCCAGGAGGGTTTGGTGAAGCGGGTGTCGAGGGAGTTATGATGGCGATAAAGTTTGTCCGTGAAAATAAAATTCCTTACCTCGGACTTTGTTATGGGATGCAGTTAGCGGTGATTGAGTATTGTCGCAATGTGATTGGTTGGCGTGATGCTAGTACAGCAGAAATTTCTAAAAAAAGTTCTCGTTTAGTCATAGACATAATGCCAGAGCAAAAAGAAATTTTGGATAAAGAAAATTATGGCGGAACAATGCGACTTGGAGCTTACCCAGCTATTTTAAAACAGGGAAGTATTGCTGAAAAAGCGTACAAAACAAAAAAGATTTCTGAACGCCATAGACACAGATATGAAGTTAGTCCAGAATTCATAGAACAGATAGAAAAAGCGGGGATTATTTTCTCAGGACGCTCTCCAGACGGACGTCTTATGGAAATCGCGGAGCTTTCTCAAAAAATTCACCCATTTTTTCTCGGCACCCAGTTTCATCCCGAGCTAAAAGCTAGACCACTGCATCCGCACCCACTCTTCTCTGCTTTCGTTTCTACTTGTCTTAAACTTAAAAAGCAACAGCTGTAACCGCCACAGGCGAGCAATAGTCGCATGACTGAAAGAGAGCAGTAGTCGCATGACTAAATAGTAGAAAGAGCGAGAACTAGTCTCGCTCTTTTTCGTAGGAATTCAGTCTGGCTGTTTCCTCAACAACGTACTCTTGCAACTCTTCCTCGGTAATTTCAGAGAAGACAGTACAGCGATCGTCCTCATCTGGTTTGCAGCAGCCACAGTCCATGTCGTCTGCCCACTCAATTAATTTGCCCTCGGGGGTTCTTATCACGTGTGGACAGAAGTGAGTTCTTGGCAGAATACATTCTGCCAAGTAGTCGTCTACGTCACCACCTACCATGTCTTCTTGTAGTGGAGCGATGATTCCGCAGATTTCACGTACAGGGTGTTTAGAGGAAGATTTGGACATTTAGGATCCAACTTCTCATCCAACCTAGTCTTATTGCTGCCGTAATCCACATCGGAACGAGCAGAACCAGTCCGAAGATGATTCCCACCTGGGCTACCAGGAACTCCATATCCTGATTGAATTTAAAAATCAAGATGATGACAATACCCACCACGATACAAGTAATCCAAATCATGGCTTTGATTGTCAGAAGGAGTCCCAAACTGATACCCAAAAGAGCCACAAGTAACAAAAGTGCTATTTCCACGATACCTCCAAATTGATTAGGTTGTCGAATTCTAATGTGAAAACTACCATACCCTAAAAACTAAATCAAACCTTTGTTTCTAAGATTTAAATGTTAAGAATTTAACCACTCTACCGCCTCAGTTTTATTTTCAAAAAATTTAATATTTTTTCGTCCAGATAACATAATAATAGTGTCACCGATAACTCTAACTTTTGTCGAACCTCCAAAAACAGCAGTCTTCTCCACAAGTTCTTTGTCTTCTCTCGCTAGTTCAACCAGAGCATCAACAGCTTCACTTACATAAGTTGCTGTGAAATTTGTAATATCAATCAAAACTTTGATTTTATTACCTTGAGTTAAGTTGAGATTCTTTACAGACTTTGCCACAGTCGCAATGTCATTTTTGAAAGAGGCTATATCGGCAGTATCGGCAACCTCTCCTGTGAAAGTTAGTAACAAAATTCCTCCGTGCTCAGTAGAAACATGGATAGTTCCCATAATGTTTCATTATACCACTACTTCGTTTGTAAAGTAGGCATTTTTCGAGTATTCTGTGCATACATCTGCCTCATCGGCGGATGTGCCGACGAGGCACATTGCCAGTTCGTCTAATGGTAGGACACATCCCTCTGGAGGATGTTATTGGGGTTCGAGTCCCTGACTGGCAGCTATGGTATTCTTAAGTCATGGAAAATAATCCAAAAGAAAGACCTCGGGTTCTACTTGTTAATCGATGTATTGTTCTGGATGATAAAGGGAAAATTCTACTGATTAGAAGAGCGTCAGATGATCCACATTATCCAGATCTTTGGGAATGTCCTGGAGGTAAATTAGACCAAGGTCAAGATTTGAACCAAGCTAGAGAAAGAGAGGTTCTGGAAGAAACTGGTTTGTTGGTAAAGCTTATACATCCACTCGTTTATGTTGATAGCTATGTTGTGGGTGAGGGGAAATATGCGGGACTGCCATACGTGTGTTTATTTGGAATTGCTAAGTCAATTGGAGGTAAATTTGGCTTAAGTTCGGAGCACAGTGATGCTAAGTGGGTTACATATGATGAAGCCCTTTCTTTTGAGTTAACCATGGAGGTTAGAAAGGCAATAATAGTCTTAAAAGACTACCTAAATTTGAAATAAATTCCAACTTCGTGACCCTACGGTCAGCCAAGGAATATACTATGAAGCTTGAAGAAAAAATCATAAATCTTGTTTCAAACAAAATAAAAGAGACGGGAGTCTCACTGTTTTTAGAAGAACTGAATAATTATTTTGATAGTAGTTCACAGATGTACTTAGTTGGTGGTGTGCTGAGGGATGCCGCTCGCAGTATTTTGGAAGATATTGAATACAAAATTAAGGATGTGGACGTGTTAGTAGTTAAGGGAGATTTAGAGAAAGCAATAAGTTTTTTAAAATTGGACTTTACAAGGACTTTTTTTGGAGGCTTTAGACTTAATTTTAATCATAAAATGCAAGTCGACATTTGGAAAATAGAAAAAACAATCAGGACAATACCTGACGAGAATTTGACTCCATTAGAGAATTATTTAAATGACTTATATTTAAACATTGACCACATTGCTTTCAATTTTAAGGATAAGATATTAATAGATAAAGGTTGCACACAAGCTATTAAAGAAAAAGTAATCGAATTAAAGTTTACTAACAAAGAATACGAGCCTCAACCTGTCGATTTATCTAGAGCAATATCATTACTTAGACGAACCAGCTACAAAGCGGGTGATAAATTGAAAAAGGTTATTGTAAACAACAAGGAGATAGTGATTAATAATATTTTAAAAAAAGCAGAGACCAATAAATATTATGAAGAAAAAAAGCAGGAATTGATATCAATCGTGGAGGAATTATGTTAAAAGTCGATTTGAACTAGTTCTAACTTCGTGATGAGGCTGTTAAGCCAAATGTGTTATCAAACTTATAAATCAAAGACCCGCTTTTCACTCTCGTTACTTGGCGGGTCCTTTGTGTACTTCCTTCTGATTACTCCGGCCTGAAGCCGAACTCTACGTTGTAGGCAGCGTGTTGGCCAGGGTTGAGCCAGGCTCCTTCGTGTTCATCCCCGAACTTGCCAATCTTGCCGAACACCTCTTCAACGCAGATGTAGTTTGACGGCCTGTCAGACCACACAAACATTCCCGTCTCCGCCAGCGAGGTTTTCACAGTGATCCGGCCAACGCCTTCCAGAACGACGACAACGGGTTTGGTGAAGTCACCGAAAGGAAAACCAGCTGCGAGATCGTCATTGTCCACGTGTGAGGTTAATGAGACCTCACCCGCGACCACGTTCCAGCCACCTTCCGGTACAGCAAAGTAGGGGTGAAGGGCCGGCAGAACTGGGATCCTCCCCTGACTGCGGTTATGAATCTTGAGACATGAACGGATTCCATTTTCGTCCACGTTCAGTTCAATACCGATTGCTACCGGCCGTTCCCACTTGGGGTCTGAAGCAAATGCAGCGTAGGATGGCGAGTTGGAGACCAGCTGCAGCTGTGTTTCCCGTAACCAACCGTGCTTCTTGTGCATCCGTGTCGGATCCGTTCCAAAGTTGGGAAAGCACCAGTGAGTTTCTCCGCGCAGTTTGAGTACGCCGTTCACCTGGGTTTGATACGTCGGACCCAGGATCTGTTGATTCCTCCACTCCCACCCAAGTATAGATCCACCCACCGGCGAGACAAAAATGGCGTGGTCACCTCTCACTAAGCGCATATGCCCATCCTTTCGTTAGAGTTGTTTTCAAAAGCCCAAGATACTCTATAATATTGTGGGTAAATGTCAAACTAGATGGTCAGCCGAGGAACTTTAGTGACGAAGTACTGAGGCTAGAAGTCGCAGATACTGAGCAATACTGCGAATGTGTCGAATATGCTCGCAGGTTTGATATAATAAATTTATGAGTTATCGTTACAACTTAATTGGAAGATTGGGCAGAATTATTTATCGTAAATTTCTGCCGAGTGTTCCATCGCCTTATACCCTTGGTTACGTGGAGGATATTTGCGCTGTGCGGTTAGTTCCAACTAACAAATTGCAGAGTTATTTTACTAATTGCATAAACATATTACGTAAAATAAAGGGTAATAATATTGGTGACTATCTTGAATTCGGTGTTTTTAATGGCACGTCGCTATCAGACGCATATCTTACTGCAAATAAAATGAATACTCCAATGAGGTTTTTTGGCTTCGATGCATTTGAGGGTCTACCTGCTGAATCGGAGAAAGAAGATGATGGAGTTTGGGGGAAAGGTTTCTATGCATGTTCATTTGATCAACTTAAGGAATGTCTCCGACATAAAAAAATTAATCCCGATGATATTCACTGGGTTAAGGGTTGGTATAAAGATACTTTAAATCAAACAATAGTTGATAAACACCAGATTACCAACCCAGGAATTGTATTTATTGATTGTGATACATATAGTTCTTCTAAGTCAGCATTAGACTTTCTTGCTCCACTAATTAAACAACCAGTTATTATTTCTCTCGATGATTGGCGGCTATACGACCTTGATCTCAAAGGTGAGGGTGAATACAGATCTTTTAATGAGTTTATTGAAGCAAATACTCATTTACGAGTTACAGAAATAGAAACATACAAACGAAATGCTCGGTCTTTTCTTATAATCCCGAAATAACTAATTTATGCCTAAAAAAATTTCTGACGGTACTGTGCACAAAATGCCCGAGGATTTAAGGAAATCTCTGGTTTCTTCATCAAAAGCACTCAAAGCTTGGAAAGATATCACGCCACTTGCTCGTAACGAATGGATTTGCTGGGTTATCTCCGTTAAAAAGACCGAGACAAGAAATCATCATATTAAGAGGATGCGCTCGGAGCTCGTAGAAGGAAAACGTCGACCATGTTGTTGGGCTGGTTGTGTTCATCGTTACCATTAAAAATCACCGATTATAGTTATAAAGTAAATTTTAAACAAGTTTAGTATAATGTTTATAACTAATTAATTAAAATTATATGAGTGAAGAACCAAACGGTATTGAAGGTATAAGTGCGCGTACTTCATTTGAAGTTGAACAGGACATTCGTGATGCTTATGCTATAAGCGTAATGAAACATAGCTTGGGACCTGAGGTTATTAGTGAAGTAATAAGTGACTTAGAAAGTTCAAGTAGCTGGACAGAGTTTGCTCGAAAGCAACAAATCAACACTTTACGAATCGAAGTTGGAAGTAATTCGGAAAGAATTATGAAACTTGTTAGGGAGTATTATGAATTGAAAGAGAAAGAGTAATATATTGAAATAAATACTCGAACAGTATATTAATTTACGAAAAGCGCCCCAATCCAGTGATCGGGGCGATGCGTTAATGGGCAGGTGTGGGGGAGCTATCCCTGAAAGCGTCGACGGTCGCCAGTCGGACTGACGATGTAGACACGATCCTGAATCCCCATCATTCTTTGTCCGCCAGAGGAACTGCTGGGTTGTGACATTTCGAGCTCGATAAGTCGTACCCGAGCTCCTTGCTTGGCCAGCTCCTCCGAGCCGAATTCGCCTGGAAGGGGGTAGAAAGCATCGGAACCACCCTCGAGTTTCCATAGACCTTTCTTCACGGTGTCAGTCATACTGCTCCTTTTGTAGGATGCCACTACAGAATCGCTGTAGCTCGAATTGCTCTAGTAGGAGTGTAGCATATATCTTTATATATGTCAATATAGTATTTGCTCAATAATTCCAACATTTTAGTTGATTTTTGGTAACTCTTGCACCTTTTTGACATATGATATACTTGGCATTATGAAAAAAATTACAATCGCAATTATAGTACTTATTATCGCTGGGGCAGGTTTTTATTTTATTAAACAAAAGGGTTCTCCTGCTGTAGATACTACGAATACAACAGGCACTCAAAACAACACAGTGGCAACCACGACTCCAATCGTGAAGCAAACAGAGGGAAGTGAGGTTGTTATTGGTAAATCAGTTAATGGCAGAGATATCGTCGCGTATAACTATGGAGAAGGCGATAAAAGGGTTCTCTTTATCGGTGGTATACACGGTGGATATTCATGGAATACAGCTATTCTGGCTTTCCAAGTTATGGATTATCTAAAAGCAAATCCAAGTGTTATTCCAGCCAATGTAAAAGTCACAGTTATCCCAAATCTAAATCCAGATGGATTAAATAAAGTTATCGCGAATGTTTCCAGTGGAATTACAAAAGCAAACGTAACCGCTTCCGGAAGCGCTCTTACTGCCAGTCGATTTAATGCAAACAACGTTGACTTGAGTAGAAATTTCGACTGTGACTGGAAGTCCGTCGGTGTCTGGCAAACAAAGTCAGTAAGTGGCGGTAGCTCAGTATTTTCAGAACCAGAAAGTTTGGCAATCAAAAATTATGTAGAAACTCATAAACTATCTGCTGTTGTCGTTTGGTATAGCTCTGCGGGCGGGGTGTATGCTTCAAGTTGTGGTGCGGGGGTTTTACCTGAAACTAGTACAATCACAAATATTTTCGCAAAAGCATCTGGCTATCCAGCATACGAGAGTTTTGATTTCTATGAGACAGCGGGGGATTTGGTAAACTGGTTAGCAAAAAGTAAAATTCCTGCAATAAGTGTCCTTCTATCAACTCACACAGATACTGAATTAGAAAAAAACAAAAAAGGCTTAGAAGCGCTTCTTCAATACTACGCAAAATAACTGATGCCCTCTTTCTTTTCGAAGAAGGTTCTTGTAACGATTGTCATCCTCGGTCTTTTTGGTATTTTTTTATTTCTATATTTAACTTTTAGTAATAAATCTTTACCTGCGGTTCAACAAGAAACAAAAATAGAAAATCTTGGTCCAATACACAAAGTGATCGGGAAGTCTGTGCAGGGAAGGGACATCGATTCGTATTCGTATGGAAACGGAAAAACAAACCTGACATTTGTCGGTGGTATTCATGGCGGTTACGAATGGAACAGTGTCGTCTTGGCTTACCAGTTTCTAGATTATCTTGATGCAAATCCGAAAGCTGTTCCAGAAAATCTAACTGTAACCGTAATTCCTTCTGCAAACCCTGACGGAGTATTTAAGATTATCGGAAAGGAAGGTCGTTTTACTAGTGCAGACGTGCCCCAAGGCTCAACAGATGCAGGACGCTTTAACGCAAACATGGTTGACCTCAATCGCAACTTTGATTGTAAATGGCAACCGAAAAGCACTTGGAAAACTCAAGTTGTTAGTGGTGGTACACGAGCCTTCTCAGAGCCGGAGTCACAAGCTTTGCAAAATTTTGTTTTAGAAAACAGTCCTGTCGCTGTGGTTTTCTGGCACAGTCAGTCAGGTGCGGTGTATGCATCACAGTGTGATAAGGGAATTCTTCCCGAAACTTTGAAAATTATGACCACTTACTCAAAAGGCTCAGGATATCCAGCTATCAAAACATTTGATGCTTATGCTACATCAGGGGACGCAGAAGGATGGCTTGCAAAAATAGGCATTCCTTCAATCACTGTTGAATTAACAACTCACG
>CAYITW010000009.1:0-16356 GCA_964366395.1 uncultured Candidatus Saccharibacteria bacterium | reverse complement strand
ACGCTCTTCCGATCTTACCTGTAGTGGCGCGGAAATCAATGCCATTGTGTGAGCCAGAAGCGTAGAGCTTCTCCGCACCGACAGTCTTGCCAAACCTTTGAGTTATATAAACACTATCTAATGGCCAAGAGAGTATGCCGTTTTTTGGTCTTGGATAACTATTTCTATCTATAAGATAATTTAATTGGGATTCATATAGAAAAAGTTCTTGTTCAAATTGTTCTTTAAGTTGCTCTTTTGTTTTAACTAACACTTTAAAAGCTTGTTCTTTATTTTTTGTTTGAGACAACAAGGTTGCTTGCTCTTTTGTTGTATACTCCACTGCCAATTTTTTACCATTCAAATCCTGCTTTAAACCAAGTAAATTCTTCTTCTGTTTACCTAAAGCTAACTGTTTTTCTTCCATATCACTTTTTAAAAGAGTTAGCTCCTTTGATTTATCCCTAATAACTGTTTGAACCTGTTTTATATTGTCTAGTTCACCCCATATTTCGCTAAAATTTTTATTTGAAAGAATAATTTGGACTATTCCAATATCTTCAAGTAGAGCGGCGTTACGCATTGCTGAAATAATCGCATCCTTGTTTATATCTATATGGACCTCAGTTTTACCTATTTCTGTACTAAGTTGGTTTATATTTAATTCGGTATTAGTTACTTTTTTTTGAGTTAGGTTTATATCTGTATTTATTTTTTTCTTAGTTAAATCAAGAGTTTTTATTGTACTTTGAAGAGTTTTAGCTTGATTAGTGGTGTTTAAAATCTCTACGTTGTATTGTTTTATCTCTTCTTCTAGCTGTTTGATTTGATTGTTTCGTTCATCAATTTTACTCTGCAAATCTTCTGGGGTACCGCTTTGAGCCGCTGTAGTTGTGGCTAAAAAAAGTAAAAAAATTATGAAGGTTGCTGGTCTCCTTGGCATCTATTTATTATACCTTTTTTATGCCATTTTCGATTCGGGTTAAGCTTTCATTCTTACCCAAAATATGTAGCAATGTGAAAGGGTCGGGGCTCTTTTCCTTGCCAGAAAGGGCAACTCGGAGTGGCCATAGAACTTCCCCTCTACCATTTTTAGTCGCGTAATCAAAGATATGATTTTTTATTTTTTCTGCGGATTCAAAATCACTCACATCAGCATCTTTTAACGTCCCAGCGACCCAAGTTAAATGTTTTTTACTCTCCTCCAAAGAAGAGTTCTTCCACAACAGCATCTTAGTCTCATATTCTGGAGCTTCAAAAAAGTAGGTAAGCTCCCCTGCCTCGACCATAGTGTCTACGTCTGACCATTTGGAAATATGTTCAAAAATAATAGTAAATATTTTAGGTGATATTTTTTTAGAATCTATTCCTGATTTCACTAAACGCTCAGATATGTTTTTATTTATTTCTTCCACCGGCATTTTCTTCATATGTTCCTTATTTACCCAATTAAGTTTTATAGGGTCAAAAATAGCCCCTCCTTTTTGGACTTGTCCCATATCAAAAGCCTGTATAAGTTCATCTAGCGTAAAAATCTCCTTGTCTGTACCAGGATTCCATCCCACAAGAGCAAGGTAATTCACAATCCCCTCAGGCAGATAGCCTAATTTTTGATAGTAGTCTAGAGACACTGCCTCGCCGTGTTTTCTCTTTGAGAGTTTGGACCTATCTTTAGCAAGTATTAAAGGTAAATGAGCGTAAATTGGCCTTGGAGCCCCGATGGCTTCTCCTATGAGAATCTGGCGAGGAGTGTTCGAAACATGGTCGTCTCCTCGTATTACATGAGTTATGTTTGATTCAAAATCATCAATAACTACGGATAAGTGGTATACAGGTTCGTTTATATTTCTTGCAATAATAAAATCCTTTAATTCCGTTGTGTCAAAGCTTATCTCGCCACGAATAAGGTCAGTAAAGGTTACAATTTTATTTGGGTTTTTAAATCTCACAACTTCTCTATTTTCACCCTCAGTTTCTTGACTTATATACGCCTTACCCTCATCAATAAGTTTGTTCAAGTATTTTTTATAAATATCAGTTCTTTCGGATTGATGCCACAGTTCACCATCTCTTGAAAGTCCGAGCCATTTGAGTGATTCCAGCATGTTGAGCTCGTACTCTTTTTTTGAACGAGCTTTGTCTGTATCCTCTACTCGAACAATAAACTGACCCTTGTTTTTTCTTGCAAAAAAATAATTAAACAAAGCTGTTCTGACGTTACCAATATGTAGAGTTCCTGTAGGAGATGGTGGAAATCTAGTTATTACTTTATTTTTCATGTTCGAGGGCTATGGACATTATCTCTTCCGCAATAAGTCTTGCTGAGTCTTTACGTGCAAAAGTTTTCGCTGATTCAACCATTTTTTCCTTTTCACCTGGATTAGTTAATATCCTTTCAATTTCAGAAAGTAGTACTCCTTCAACTAAATTCTTCTCCTCGATTACAGAACAAGCACCAGCTCTTGCGTAGGAATAAGCATTATTTCTCTGGTCGTGAGAAGTAGGCTCAGGAATAGGAATAATTATTGAGGGTTTACCCCATAATGCAATCTCAAAAATAGTTGAGCCGGCTCTTGAAATGATAAGGTCTGCAATACCAGCTGACATACGCAAAGTCAAAACGTTTAAATAGGCGAGTGGCTTGTACCTATCTTTAAACTGGCTACTCGCAAGAACCACATCGCGACTTTCCTCAACAATCTTTAAATTTTTTACACCTGTATGATGAATGATTTGATATTTTTTTACCAACTCTGATAGTGATGTAACAATTATTTCGTTTATAAACCTCGAACCTTGTGAACCTCCTAAAATCAAAATAGTTGGAATATCCTTACTGAAACCAAAGAATTCCGCTGCTCCAGTTGACAAGGCTTCCTGAATTTCCTTTCTTACAGGGTTGCCAGTGTGCGCAACTTTACTTTCAGATTTTGGTGGAAAAAACTTTATGGCCTCTGGGTATGAAATAGCTATTCGTCTAGCAAACTTACTTGCCCATGAATTCACTTTCCCAGGAGAGCTATCAGATTCATGTATGACTATAGGAATTCGCAAAAGTTTACCAGCAAACATTGCAGGAAAACTTGCATAACCACCCTTACCAAAAATAACATCCGGATAAATGACGAAGACTCGCCACAATGCTTTTAATGTGCCGACAGCGGTTTTGAATAAATCAAAAAAATTTAAAATATAGTTTTGAATTGAAGGACTTTTTCGTATTTTACCTGCGCTGACTCTTTCAAAAAGAATATTGTTTTCAAATAACAAATTCTCGTTGTATGGTTCCGTGGACATAAAATAGAGCTTTGGCGATAAAAGTCTATTTATCCTAGCAGTTTCGTTTAGCTCTTGAGCTACCGCAATAATAGGATAAAAGTGTCCACCAGTTCCACCTCCTGTAAATAATATTTTCATTCTTATATTTTATTTATTAACCCTCTTATTCTTGGAAATATTAAGAATAATTCCAACCTCAGCAAGTGTCATAAAAAGCGCAGTTCCGCCATGACTAACAAATGGAAGTGTGATGCCAGACAAAGGTAAAACACCCACCATAGCCCCGATATTTACATACGCCTGAGACACAATCAGTATAACAATTCCAACAACCATTAGTCTACCGAAGGGATCAACAATTTGAGTTGCAATTTTTAGTCCTCTAAAAGCAAAAAAAACAAATAACAAAATGAGGAAAACAGCACCGACAAAACCGAATTCTTCAGAGGCAACAGCGAAAATTGAGTCCCCTATCGGCTCAGGAAGTACATTAAATTTTTGAATACTTTGACCAAAACCTCTTCCTGAAAATCCTCCTGAACCAATTGCTATTAGTGACTGTTGTATTTGATAACCACTACCTAAAGCATTCGCTTCGGGATTAAAAAAAGTTGTGATACGACTCATCACATAAGGTTTTGCATAAGCTAAGGCAGTTATACAAATAACTCCAATAATTATAGAGACAAAAATGTGAGTAAGTTTGCCACCTCCCACCAGAAAAATAGCTAGCCCTGCAAAAACAATGATTAAAAAAGTATCTGTGTCAGGCTGACTCAGTAAAATAACACTTACAATAGATATTAGAACGAGAAATGGCAGTAAACCATATTTAAATGTTTGAATCCTATCTTTATACTTAGACAACCATGCTGAGAAAAAAATAATAAAACCTATTTTAAGTAATTCAGATGGTTGAAAAGTGCTAAAACCTAATGTAATCCAACGACTCGCGCCACCATGACTTATGGAAATTGCTGGCACAAAAACAAGCAATGTGGCGAGGATAGAAAAGATAAATATCAAAAGAGAATATTTCCTGTATATCCTATAATCTATTTTTGAAGTTATGAAGCAAAATAACACACCCAAAAAAAGCCCGAGAAATGTTTGATTGAAGGCAACATTTGAATATTTCACTGCTTGTTTAGAGAGTAGCCCCAGAGACGCTGAGGTAAATATCAAATAACCAACTACAACCATAATGGTTAGTGAAATTAGGAATGGTATGTCAATTTTAGTTTTACTCATAGTAGTATGACAGAAATTATAGCATTTTAGCCACATTTTTTAACTGTGGATAGCTGTTGCTTTTTTAAAAAATATGTGCTAGTATATCCATTGGAGAATCCAAAATGGAAACCATTCGCCCTGGAGTAATCTATGATGCAAATGGGCATCGTTATTTCCCGCCGATTGTGCCCGTTAAGGACGAGTTTTATGGGCGACTAGAGGACGGAATCGCCCATGTCGCTACCAAACCAGAAGGCTTGTTTCAGCAGGCTTGGGAAGTCGAGAAACACCCACAACCTGTCCTTCAGATGAGGCAAGAGAGACCAGCAAGCACGGACGGACGCTCTTAGGAGCGCCCGTTTTTTTATATTAACTTATGAGAGCTAGTATTACCCCACTCATCGCAAAAACAACACTTATTATCCAATATCTCATAACTACTTTTTCTCTACTCCAACCTATAGCTTCAAAATGATGATGTAGTGGAGCAACTCTGAATACACGTTTTTTATTAAAATATTTATATCCAGTAATTTGAATAATCACTGAAAGAGAAGTAGCAACCAGAGGTATAGCAATAATAGGCAAAATCAGAACGGTGTTTGTGAGAAAAGCTATTACTGAAAGTGTGATTGTAAGTCCAAGCATCCCTGTTTCACTCATATAAAATCTGGCTGGCGGAATATTAAACCAGAGAAATGCCAGAGTGCCTCCTGCAATCACCGCACATAACGCTGCAATATCTATTTGATTATTTGCAAAAGCAATCACAGCATAGGCAGTAAAAATCGTTGCCATGACTCCGCCTGATAGTCCATCCATACCATCAATGACGCTTGTTGAAAAAACTGCAAGCATTACCAGTATGAAAAATGGTATGAACCACAACCCAAGTTCTAGTTCCCCCCCGAAAGGAATATGAATTGATGTGAACTCCAACTTAGAATAAAACCACAAACTGATGACTAAGCCGATGATAGAGACACAAGCAACTTTTATTTTTCTGTGAAAAAGTGGATCTTTTGCATAAACTCCCTTTCCAAATATTTGAAATAAATCATCAACAAGACCTATAAGTGAGGCGAGGATTAGAGTTGCGATTGGAATAAGTGTCTGATTTCGACTGAAAAAATTAAGTTTAGTTGTTAAATCACTTGGAGAAATTATATTAAGAAGATATATCAAAGCTATAGTGAGTAACACCGAAACCCAAATTATTACCCCTCCGATGCGTGGAGTTGAGAGTTCGGCACTTGTATTATGAACTTTCGTGAAATCATTGTTTGTTATATCTCCCGACTCTGTTCGAGCCGTTTTTTTCCACATTTTATATTTATAGAAATAATGAGTGAAAAATGGAGTAACAAGAATACCAATAAAGAAAGTTAGAACTGATGGTATCACTATTTTTAAAACATCTATCATTATATTTTTTTATTAGCAAAAACATCATACCATAGAGCAAGCATTAACAGTGTGTATATTTTTCTAGAATTATCTGCTTTTTTAGATATATGCTCATCTATAATATTTTGAATGTAAGAAATATTCATGTGAGTTTTTATGTATTCATTTTTTAAAATAATGTTATATGTATCCTGTCTTTCTCTTGTAAACCAATCTCGAATCGGAGTTGGAAATCCGAGTTTTTTTCGGTTACGAGTTGATTCAGGAATAACTGCTTTGAATGCTTCACGGAGTAGGTACTTAGTCACCCCCCCTCTCCATTTAAAGTTATCTGGAAGGATTTTGGCAAGATTTGCCACCTCTTTATCAAGAAACGGTACTCTAAGCTCCAGAGAGTGTGCCATAGTCATTTTATCTGCTTTCGCCAGAATATCCCCAACTAGCCAAGTGTTCACATCAATATACTGCATTTTTGTTGATTCGCTTAAATTTGCTACTTTTTTGTAAAGAGGTGCAAGACTTAATAGTTTCGGTCTTTCTATGGCAGTTTTCCAAAGCTGGTTAATTTCGTCTTGTTTGAAGATAGAAGCGTTACCTATATACCAATCCTCCATTTTGGAACTAACACGTCCAAGATAATTTTTTCCAAAAAAACCAAAAGGAAGATTTAATAAAAAATTCAGAATACTTTGTGGTAACCAAGCCATTTTCTGTCGAGCATAAGGTTCTAGATAAATATTGTATCCACCAAAAAGTTCGTCTGACCCTTCTCCAGAAAGAACAACTTTCACGTGTTTCCTAGCCTCCTCTGCAAGAAAATAAATACCGAGGGCAGACGGGTCCGCGACCGGTTCATCAAAGTGATAAACCGCTTTTTTAAGTGCGCCAAAATATTCATCTGGTCCGATAGTAAGTTCTGTGTGGTCTGTACCAAGAAAACTTGCCGTCTCCGATGCTTCTTTTGCCTCAGTTAGTGTGTTAAAACCAACAGTGAAAGTTTTAATCCGCTTATCGCCTCTAATCTCCTGCATTAGAGTTGTGATGATACTGCTATCTATCCCGCCAGAAAGAAAGGCTCCAACTGGGACATCCGCAATCATATGATGCTCAACCGAATCTGAAATGGTCTCGTAAATTTTCTTCGTAGTTTCTCTCTCGTCCAAATTTTTGTTTGGAGCAAACTCCAAAGACCCGTATTTTTTTATATGAGCGTCTCCTTTCGGAACATCAATCGAAAGAAAATGTGCTGGAGGTAGCTTAAAAACTCCTTTGAAAAAAGTTTCTGTGAGTGGATTGTATTGAAAAGAGAGATAGTTCAAAACAGCAGTATCGTTTATTTCGACTTTAAACCCAGGGAAGGATAGGAAACTTTTTACTTCAGAAGAAAATGCAACAATTTTATCGTCTTTTATGAGGTAATAAAGTGGCTTAATACCAAAAAAATCCCGAGCTATAAAACCTTTTTTTGTTACAATATTATAGATACAAAAAGTAAACATCCCTCGAAGTTTAGGCAACATCTCCTCTCCATACTCCTCGTACATATGAAGGATAACTTCTGTATCACTTTCAGTTTTAAAAATATAACTCTTTATCAAAAGCTCTTCTCGAAGTTCTTTATAGTTGTAGATTTCTCCATTAAAAAAAATCAGGGTTTTACCATCTTCATTAGTAACCGGTTGTCTACCAGTTGATAAATCTATTATGGAAAGCCTTCGCATCCCCAGTCCCACATTTTTATCAACAAAAAAGCCATCATCATCAGGTCCGCGATGAATTATAGCTTTAACCATTTTGCCTATAACTTTCTCCTTATTATCTAGTTTTGGGTCTATAACCCCAGCTATTCCGCACATACCAAAAGTATAGCCCAATAGAGCCGTTTTGTCTAAAATAAGACCTATCTTATAGACTCATATCCGCCAAGCACTCCATTTTTTGAAAAGACAAACTGATATAACTGTCCGTATCTAGCTCTAAACACTCCGGCAAATTGAAGAATGTAGTACTTCCACATGCGATAAAATCTTTCGTCATACCTATTTTTTAGAACATGCCAATTATTATTAAAATTATTAAACCATGCTATTAATGTTGGGTCATAGTATTGTCCAAAATTATGAACATCTTCAGTAATAAATAGACCTTCGGTTGCTTGTGCGACTTGTTTTAGAGACGGAGACATGCCGTTAGGAAAAATATATTTTGTAACCCATGGATTGCCCATTCTCATAGATCTACTTTCACCAACAGTGTGTAGTAAAAAAAGACCATCATTTTTTAAAAGTTTTTCTACACATTCCATAAATACTCTGTAATTTTTATAGCCTACTGCTTCAAACATTCCTATTGATACCACCCTATCGAACTCCCCAGAAAAATCTCTATAATCGGTAAATTTAAACTCTATTGGCAACCCTTTGCAAAACTCCTGACCCAATTTTATCTGTTCCTGAGAAATAGTTAACCCGACACAACTTACGCCGTATTTTTCTGCTGCATACTTCATAAAACTTCCCCAACCACAACCAATATCTAAAACTTTCATCCCAGGTTTTAGTCCGATTTTTTTACATATTAAGTCCATCTTTGCTATTTGCGCGTCATCTAATGTTTTGACATTTTTCCAGTATCCACAAGTATAAGCCATTGTTTTTCCTATCATTCTTGTATATAAATCGTTGTCTAAATCGTAATGCTTTTTTGCTACATCAAAAGCTCTAGATTTATTTTGAAGATTGATAAATACGGATTTTAGGTATGCTAAAATATTTGCAAGATTAAATTTAATCTTATATTGCAAACCTCCCGAAATTACTTTGTAAAAAAACTGGTCAAGTTCTGGAGCGTCCCACCACCCATCCATATATGCCTCTCCTAAACCAAGCGTTCCTTTCGACAGAACCCTGTCATATAGTTTTTCATTATGGACTTTTATATCCCAAGGTCTATCCCCACCTATCCTTACATCTACCGATTTAAGTATTTCGACAAAAAATTCTTTCGATTTCATACATTGATAAAGACTTACAAGTTAGGATTTCCAACATAGTCAATGCTTGCTTGGACAAGTTTGGATACATCTTCAAATCTTCCCTCCAACGTTGAACCTAACACTACCACCACGATCGGTCTTCCAATAGACATATCGAAAGCAACCACTAAGTTCCCGCCTGCTTTTTCTGTGTATCCAGTTTTCGAAGCAATGAGGCCTGGGATGTTAGCGACATCTGTGTTCGTGTTTTTTACGATATGCTCGTTACTCAAGGAACTCACAGATATATTTTGATACTTCGTAGCCTCAAGAATATTTGGGTTGTTGATTAGTATGTACTGCATAAGTTTTGCAACATCAATAGCTGAACCGTATCCACCGCTTGTATTTTCCTCATCCAAACCACTTTCGTTAATAAAATAAGTTTGCTTCAATCCAAGCTCCTGTGCGCGTGTATTCATTTTTAATATAAAATCTTTTCTGCCTAGATCATAATCTGCTGTTTTTAAATCAAATGCCCCGACAACAGATGCTATTGATCTTGCACCGTCATTGGAAGAAACTACAAGAGAAAAATCTAGCAAATCCTTCATTCTCCAAGATTCGTTTGCTAAAAGACCAGTATCCCCCTCTTCTCTCAAAAATTCACTTTTGATTGTAACTCTAGAATTTTCTGGTAGTAATTCTGTCGCGGTCAAAGCCATCATAAGTTTTGTAATAGAAGCAAGTGGAAGTTGTACAAACTCATTTTGTTTGAAAATTACTTTATTCTTTAAAACATCATATACGTAGGCGGATTTTGCTGAGAGATGCAGGTCCACAAAAGCACCTGCTGATACTTTTTCACCAAAATTATCAACTTGTTTCTCCTGCGGTTTATTCAATGCCCCGTAAATCAAAAAAAACATTAGCACAATCAGTAAAACTAGAATGATATTAAAAATCATTAGTTTCAAAGATATTCCTTCGGTTTTTTGTTCATTATTCATTTGTCGTAGCTTCGCCTTCTGTGTCTACAGGAACTTCAACTTCTACAACTTCCATACTTTTTCTGACTTCTTCATATTCAGGTAGCTCTGAAATATGGCTAAGTCCCAAGTATCTCAGACTATCACCAGTAATATTATAGACTATCACACGTTCATCTTTTTGACTTGTTTTTCTTTCCACAAGACCTCGAAGGAGCAAAGTTCTAAGAGCGTACTGGGAATTTACCCCTCTTATGTACTCAATCTCTTTTTTGGAAACTGGCCCCTTGTAGGCAACTATCGTTAAAGTCTCAATCCCCGCTCGTCCCAAATCCCGCTCCCTTTCTTCCTTTATCATCTTCTCAATAAGTTCGCTGAATTCCGGCGCTGTCACCAGAGTAACTTCTTCGTTGTTATAAACTATTCGCATTCCTCGATCGTTTAGTGCAAGTCCGAGCTCCCCTATTGTCGTAAGAATTTGTTTCTTTGGAACTTCTAAAGTTTTAGCCAAAAAATCTACCCCCACTGGTTCGGCGAGATAGAAAAGAACTGCTTCGATTTTTTGTATTAAATCATTCTTCATATCAATATTGCGGAATTGCAACTAAATCGGTATGCATCTCAATATCGTGGAACTCTTTATCCTGCCGTACTTGTATAATACCCTGTTTTACTAGCTCTAGCATAGCCAGAAAACTCACTATCACATTAATTTTTGCTGCTTGACCAGCCTGCCCTGAGCTTGTCGAACGGGAAAAGTCCTTAAAACTCATCTTCATATTTTTTTGTATACGTTCTGTTAGACTTTCAATCATCTCCTCCAAACTTATCACTTTTTCCACAACCGCCTTTGGTACAAACTCCTTTTTAGGAATCTGTTGGATTATCGCTCGAGCTGTTTCAAGTAAGCGATCTGCGGACGTATTTTTGTCAGGAGCAAAAACTATTATTTTGTCTTTTGATGGAAGACGAAGATACTCTACATTTATATTAAATCTTTCGCGCAAATGACGACTCAAAGCTTTGTACTTTTGATATTCTGCGAGTCGTTTTTGTAAATCATCAATACTACCCTGTTCTTCTTCTGTAAGACTAAGTGTAGGCAAAAGTGATTTTGATTTTATAAGAACAAGTGTGGAAGCGATAAGTATGAAATGTGCCGAATCAGCAATAGGAAAATCCGCCAAGCTTTTTACATAAGCGATATAATCATCTGCCACCTGTGCAAGCGAAATGTCGTTTATAAAAAGTTTCCTTTTCTCAATGAGAGTCAGGAGTGTATCCAGTGGTCCCTCAAATATATGTGTTTTAACGTTATATGAAGATTCCATTGTAATTATTATATCAGATTGACTTTGGTTTATTAAATAGTAATCTGAAGAATGGAGGATGATTTGTACTATAAAAACACGATAATGGCTCTCAGAGAAACTGTGACAAACAAATACGGATCATGGGTCAAACCTCATCAAAGTATTTTGACTTATCCAGACAAAGCTCCGTTACCTTACATTCTCTGGATGTGTGATGAGGTAGAAAAAATGGACATCAATAATCTGGATGATGCAATAAAAGCTTCTCGGTGGATAGGCTGGATCTTAGCTCACGCAGAAATGCATGCGGTTTGGTCCAACGAAATTAGCAGAAATTACGTCCGAGCAGATCGGAACGCTGGGTTTGATAAACCGCATTAGAAATAATGCGGTTTAATTATGGATTTAACCTAGTAAATTAGCCACATTTCATACTTGACAAATACCATTAGATGTGAGACAATTAAATTGTACATCATAGTGGTGTACTTATGTTCCTTTCACTTTCAAGAGGTGGTTATGTCGCAAGCAGTAAAGCAGAATTGGGTTAACGGCCAGCTGAGGTTTAGTAAAAACATCAGCTTTACGGATGCCCTCTCATTTGCCACGGAGATCAAAGAAAGTTCCGAAGGTAATAAGATCAAGGCGTTGGCGGTCCGAAGTTGTGGCGAGGTCGAGTACGGCATCATCTTTGCTGTCGAGTATGACGGCACGGATAAAGCCAGAAAAGCTTTGTTCTACAAGCTCACCGACAAGCTGAAGCGGCGCTTCGGCAACGACGTGAACTGGGACATTACCGGTAGTTGCTGGGTCATCCAGTAGCACCCACCCGCCCCACGCAAAACATCGCGTGGGGCTCTTTTTATTTATTTTTAATTTATGGATTTAACCTCTTTACATCACGAGGTAGATAAGTCGCCTCTCTCACGTTCGGTAAATCAAGTATTTTCATAATAAATCTTCCTGGACCAATACCTGCTCCGCCATGTGGAGGACAGCCATAGCGGAAAAAATTTATATAATCCTTGAGTGATTCAAGCGACATTCCTTTTTCTACTGCTTGTTTTTCCAAAATATCTACCCTGTGTTCACGTTGTGCGAGAGTTGTGACTTCGAGTCCTCTGTACAAAAGGTCGGCTCTGCGAGAATAATCACTTCCCTCTTCTAACCTCATATGATAGAAGGCACTTTTTGATTTATGATATTCGTGAATAAACACAAAATCATGATTGTATTTCTTTTTTACATATTCTGAAATTCCTCGTTCTTCTTCTGGTGAAAGATCGTATTCTTCTGGACTTGGGACCCCTTCCTCTTTCAATATTTTTTTTGCCTCAACCATTGTTATCCGAGGAAACGGCTGACTTGGTACTTCTATACCAATCTCTGGAAATTTTGCCAGTATTGATTTAAATCCTTCTATTATCATCCCTTCTTCTGTATCCATAATATCGTGATGGGACTCCACGTATGCCATCTCAAAATCCCAACCAGTGAACTCTGTTAGATGTCTTGTGGTAAAAGATAATTCGGCGCGAAATACTGGTCCAACCATAAATACTTTTTCCATTCCCGATGCAATACCCATTTGTTTGTAGAATTGTGGTGATTGTGGAAGAAATGCTTTTCGGTCAAAATAGTTTACAGTAAACACTTCTGCTCCGGACTCGGATTGAGTTTGTAGAAAGTTTGGCGGATAAAGTTGGATAAAATTGTTCTCGTCCCAATATTTTCTCCAACCCTTTTCAAATTCCGTCCAAACTTGGAAAATTTTTGCTTTTTCTGGTTTTCGCAAATCAATCCAGCGATAGTCAAAACGTGTTGGTGCTTCGGTCTCTTCATCACTCCCTTTGGTAATCACGGGTATTGGCAATTCTGGATCAGCTACAGATAGCACCTCAATCCCACTGACATTTATTTCAAACCCTCCTGGAGCTTGTTTTGCTTCCTTAACAAGACCTGTAATTTTCACAACAGACTCGTGAGATAACCCTTTTGCTGTTTCAAAAGCGGGACTAGATACCTCAACGACAGTCTGAACAACCCCAGTAATATCCCGAAGGATAAGGAAAATTATTTTACTCTGTACCCGAAGCGTGTGCACAAACCCAGCCACACTCACCTCCTCCCCCACTTCTTTTCCAATATCTTTGTTATAAATCCGTTTTATCATAATTTTCAACAACCGCGCGAAGCCGAGCAGTGGTCGTATGACCATATTAACACAGTATTTTTACTTTTTAAAACGTTTTGCTTGTAAGTTATAGAGTTCTGCGTACTTACCCTTATTCACCATCAGCTCCTTGTGATTACCTTCTTCAATCAATTTTCCCTCCTCAAGGACAAAAATTTTGTCGCAGGCAGAAATAGTTGAGAAATCATGAGAAATTAGGATAGCCGTCCTTTCCTTAGATAAACTCTCTATTGAGTCGAAAATCTTTGATTCTGACTCAGCATCCACAGAAGCAGTCGGCTCGTCCAAAATCATAACTAAACCATCACGATACAATGTTTTTGCAATTGAAAGTTTTTGTCTCTGCCCCTTTGATGGCTCCTTCCCACCAAACTCCACCCCTAGTTGTTCGTCGTACTTATTCTTCCACTCCTCAATAAAAGTGTGAGCTTGACTGGTATGAGCCACTTCCACAACTTTAGTCAGATTTGTCGGCTTGTCTGATCTACTAATGGCAATTGCATCCCTAACCTGAAAATTATAACTCGCGTAATCTTGTAACATAACAGACATGTAGGACCACCACTCTTTAATTGAAATGTCTTTCAAATCTACCCCATTTATTAAAATCTTACCTTCGGTGGGATCATAAATACGGCATAGAAGTTTGACTAGTGTTGTTTTACCGGCGCCATTGTTCCCAACTAAACCATAAACCTTACCCGTTCCAAGAGTAAGATTTAACTTTCTTAAGATCCACTTGTCTCCATCAGGATACTTAAAACCGACATCCTTAAACACTATTTCTGGAGAATTTTTTAAATTCAATCTAACAGGTTCTTTTGTTTCAACTATGTAAGGAGGAGTTTCAATTACATCGATAATATCGTTTACCATAAGCGCATCACGATATTGAAGTGAAATATCCACTAAAATAGAACCAATAGAAGAACGGACATTGGATAAAGTGGATAGGATAAATACCACACTACCCACTAAAATACTTCCGGTCATAACTTGTTTAACAACTAGGTATAAAGCAAGACTGAAACCGATTAGTGCGAGAACATCACAAACTGTTGTAAGCCAAGTTTTATTTTTTTCCTGACCGATTTGAATGTTAGAAAAATTACTTATTATACTTTCCATCTGATTAATCAGTCTTTCACCAGATTGAAGTAGCTTTGTTTCGATAAGATACATTTTACCGTATATGTGGTGTCTCAAATCAGCAAATCTTCTTTGTTCTGGACTATCTTTGGACCAAATATTCCAATCTTTGCGAGCATATCTTAAATCAACAATAAAACCGGGAACCGCAGAAAGGATTACGATTAAATATATCCAGAGATTGAAGTGGACAGCTAAAATTGTACCCACAATAAAACTACTAACATCCCATAAGAAATTAAGTTGAGATCTGACAGTGTTGATTACTGGTCCATCACCTTGGCGATAAGCTCTCTGTAACAGATCTTGAAACTTGGGATTTTCTAGATGGCCAATATCAATAGATTCTCTTATACGAAACATATAAATCTCCAATCGATCAGAAAATATCAACTGCCATTTCCTAACAATAAAAGAACGAAAATTACTTAGGAGGGTCGGGAATCCACTTGCCAAAGAATATAAAACAAGTAAGTAACCGACCCCTTCGTAAATACCGGTACTTGTACCAGCAACTATTGAGTTAACTAATTCTCCTAAAATATAGGAACTCCCATATGGTAAAATACTAGTCACTATATAAATAAGTGCCATAATTAAAGTTTCCTTTGGCACATATTTGAAAGCTTTGCCAACAGAAAAAGTTGCTGCTCTAAATTGAAGTTTGATTGTCTTCACTTTTTAAATAATTAATACAATTTAACCCCGATAACCTCACGTACTTGATCCATCTTTTTCTCTGCTTTTTGTTTTGCTCGCTTGCCTCCTTCCTTTAACACATCCAGCACATATTCTACATCACTAGCGAGCTGCTCTCTTTTTTCTCGAAGTGGCTTGATAAACGCTTTCATGTCAACAATCAAGGCTTCTTTCAAAACTTTGTATTTTCCTTTGTTGTTTTCATATAGCTCTTTAAGTTCTTCTTCTGTTTTCAAAAGTCTGTGAATTGCGTAAACGTTTTGGGGCACATCTCCTCCCGAGTCTGTGACGATAGACATGACTGCTTTTTCTATTTCTTCGTCAGTAGCAAAAAGTGGAATTGTGTTTCCGTAACTCTTACTCATTTTTCTTCCATCAGTACCCGGAACCACAGCCACTTCTTCTAAAATCTTCGGTTCTGGTAATTTGAAAACCTCATCCTTAAAAACATTATTAAATTTTTGGGCTGTATCACGAGTGTACTCGATGTGCTGTTTTTGATCCTGACCAACAGGAACTATGTCTGTGTCGTAAAGTAAAATGTCTGCCGCCATAAGCATCGGATAGTTAAATTTTCCAACACTTATTTCTCTGTTGTTTGCTTCTGCGTCCTTGAAAGCGTGGGCTCGCATAAGATACGGCATACTAGTGATAGTGTCTAAAACCCAACAAAGTTCTGTGTGTTCAGAAACATCTGATTGTTTGAAAATTATTGATTTTTTGGGATCCAAACCTAAAGCAAGATAGTCGATGGCTAAATTCAAAATATTTTTTGACATAACTTCCTTGTCTTGAACAGAGTTTAATGCGTGGTAATCCACGATCATATAGATCGCATTGTGACTGTCTTGCATATCCAAAAACTGCCTTATCGCCCCAAAAAAGTTACCTATATGTAAGTCCCCGCTTGGTTGAATCCCTGAAAGTAAAGTTTTTTTAGACATAAATGTATTGTAGCAAAGTTTTTATTCAAATAAAAACCCCTCCCTGCTAGCAGGGAGGGGTTGTGTTTACACGGTTTGCTTACTCCAAAGTTCTTGGAACTCTGGACAATTACGAAGGAGTTGGTGTACATGCCCAGAACAGACGACTTTTCCGTCTTTGAACATGTAGACTGTGTCGAAGTATGGAAGAAGGTGT
>CAYITW010000008.1:0-18006 GCA_964366395.1 uncultured Candidatus Saccharibacteria bacterium | reverse complement strand
AAAAAGTGTTTGGTCTTTACCCATTCCGACTCATCTTCCAGGTATTACATCTGTTCCTCGTTGACGGATAATAACAGATCCGGCTTGCGCTAAATCTCCTTCGGTTATTTTAACCCCAAGGTATTTTGGATTTGAATCTCGGCCGTTTTTGGTTGTTCCTGCTGACTTCTTATGTGCCATAGTTGTATGTTAATATTTAACTGTATGAGTATAAAGGAAACCCTAGAGAAAATCAAGCCTTTTTATACCCTAATTCTTATAGTAGTAGTAGCCTCTCTTTTCTTTGCTATTGGCCGTTTTTCTAAGCTTGAAGAATCAAAAACTCCAATTAAGATTGAGTATTCAAATATAAACCAAACAAGTAGTGCAATAAACTCAATTGCAACAAGTGAGCCTAAAAAAGAACCAGTCCCAAAAGAAATAATCCCTTCCGACGGGCAAGTAATAGGCTCAAAAAGTGGTAAAAAGTACTATTT
The DNA here is from genome assembly GCA_964366395.1 of uncultured Candidatus Saccharibacteria bacterium. Lineage (GTDB taxonomy): Bacteria > Patescibacteriota > Minisyncoccia > Phycocordibacterales > DATDWN01 > C7867-006. The sequence continues at coordinate 17,530 of CAYITW010000008.1, read as the reverse complement.
CCCGTGGTGTGGGACCGTGAAGCGAATAAAACCTGAAAACCAAGTACCTTTCTCATCTATTGAAGAAGCTCGCAAAGCTGGATTCACTCCCGGTGGTAACTGTAAAGGTTTGAAATAATTTTATAAAATAAAGAGCGTCAGTTTTGACGCTCTTTTTCTCAACAGGTCTACCATCTGGATGTTTCGGAGGAAGATCATGGAAGAGACTTACAAGAAAATCTCTGTGGCCGTTATCAACCCAGTTACTATGAGTTGAAACGAACTCGTCATAAGCAACTAGAGTCTTAGCCAAAAGATCTCTTCCTTCAGTAGAGAGACCGATATAGACACCCGGATTTCTTTCTCTCCACTCAAGAAATACGTCCCTAGCTTTACTATATGCAAAAGTGGTTGAAATTTTTCTTGTCCACTTTCTTTCCAAAAACCCCAGAAAAACAACCGCTGTGAGAACCGCTATCCAAAAAACCATAAGGTACAAACCTCCGATATAAATCCTACCAAAATAATTTAAAATTTCAATGGCGACTACTCAGCTTCAACAACTATCGTAAACTCCGCTTTTTTGCTCATTACTTCTACTGCGACTTTATGTTCCCCAACTTCTTTTATTGGTTTAGAAAGTTGTATAAATTCTGGGTTAATATTTAGTCTAGAATTTTTGAAAATCTCCGAAGCCAGCATCTCTTTTGTTATACCAGCAAAAAGGTGGCCTTTGTCATTCGCTTTTTCTTTTACAGTTACTTTCAAACTTTTCACTTGCTCAAGACTTTTAAGTAAAAGTGATTCTTCCATTTTCTTTTGGGTCAAATCATTTGCCTTAGCTTCCTCGATTTTCTTTACCGCTTGTGCTGTCGCTATTTGTGCTAGTCCACGAGGAATAAGCATGTTCAAAGCATAGCCTTCAGCCACATCTTTAACATCGTATTTTCTACCAACCTTAGGCACATCCTTGAGTAATATTATTTTCATCCCGTTATACTATCACAGCCCATATAGTGGAGTCGAATACTTATTTTTTAGACTACGCAGTCAATTAGAAAACAATGACGAGCACGTCAGTCTGGAGACGTTGTTTGAGCGTAGCGAGTTCGTCGAGAAGACGAGTGCGAGGAAAATTGTTTTCTTGATTAACGAGCTCAAGCAAAATCGTACCAACGATTTATGCGGTCTAAAAAATAAGTATTCGGTGAAACCTATTTACTTAAAATTTCTAGGGCTTTCAATAATTGAGTATCATTCCCCTTCTTAAACTCCTCCTCATCCAACTTCACAACTACGTCCGGGGTAAGACCTCCGTGAGATATGGAATTCCCATTTGGAGTAAGCCACTGCGCGATAGTTACTTTTAGTGAAGTATCGCTGGTAATTTCTATAAGCTCCTGAACAGAGCCTTTCCCAAAGGATTGTGCGCCAACAAGAGTCGCAATCCCGTGCTCACGAAGAGCTCCTGCTAGAATCTCTGAAGCACTAGCTGAACCTCCATCAATTAAGACTATCAATTTTAATTTATCACTGAAAATATTATATCCTTTACTTCTGAAAATTTGGGCATCTTCTTCCTTTTTGAAATCTTCCTTGACGACTACTTTTCCCAATGGCAAAAACCAACTTGCCATATCATTTGCTGCTTCTAAGTATCCTCCAGGATTGCCACGTAAATCAATTATTAGTTTATACTTTCCTGACTCAACAAACTCACGAAGTGCTTCACGGAAAAGATTTGGAGAAATAGCAGAAAAACTATAGAGACGGATGATGAAAACATCACCTTTTGTTTCGGTGTCTACAGTCGGAAGATTTATGACATCTCTGACAATACTCAGCTCAAACGGTTCTTTAACGCCTTCTCGAAACAAAGTGAGTTTTACAGATGTGCCTTTCGGACCACGAATAAGTTTGATAGCTTCCTCTGTGTTTAATGTATTAGTTAAACGCTCATCTATTTTTAGAATCTTGTCACCTGGTTTTACACCAGCTCTATATGCTGGTGTACCTTTAACAGGAGCGATGACAGTTAGAACTTCGTCCTTTACCCCAACCTCCATTCCCACTCCTTCTATCTGTCCCTTTATTTCTTCACTGAAACTTTTCGACTCCACGGGTGGGAAAAAAACTGTATATGGATCACCGAGGGATTCCACCATCCCTTTTATCGCACCGTAAACTCTACCTTGATCATCGACTGCTTTTGTGGTTGTGCTTACTGCAACAAATTTTTCATTTACAATGTTCCAAGCTTTCCAAAAAGAAGCAAAATCAACTTTACCAACTTTATCCTCAGGGTCTGTTTTGTTCTCAACTATGACAACTTTTTCTCCTTCTCCTCCACTACTCTTACCATAATATACTCCAGAAAAAAAAGTTCCCCCTAAAACAAGGAGAGCGACTAGTACATATGCTCTGTATTTAAAAAAGTTACTCATTAATTTAAAACGTATTCCTACAATTATCTCATTCCCCGAAAGTTTTCACAAGTCCGATTTCAAGTTATACTAGAGACTATGGCGAAGAAAACTGACATCTACCTACAAAACACACTTTCTAGTGAAAAAGAAAAATTTATTCCAATAAAAGAAGGGGTTATAACAATGTACAACTGTGGACCAACAGTTTACAACTATGCCCACATAGGAAACCTCCGAAGTTATGTGTTTGCAGACCTCCTAAGGAGAATGTTTGAATATAACAAATATGAAGTGAGACAAGTTATGAATATCACAGATATTGGTCATTTATCTAGCGACAATGATGACGGCGAGGATAAAATGACGAAGGCTTTGAAACGCGAAAAAAAACCTCTGACTTTAGAAGCCATGCGAGAAGTAGCCGATTTTTATTTTGGTAAATTCAAAAAAGATTTAAAAGCACTAAATATTGAAACACCAACAGAGTTCCCTTTTGCTAGTGACAACATAAAAGAAGATATTGATTTGGTTCAAATTTTGACAGAAAAAGGTTTTACATACAAAACTTCAGATGGGATATATTTTGACACTAAAAAATTCTCCGATTATGGAAGGCTCGGCAATATCCCTCAAACAGATGACAGCGAATCACGAATAGGTCTAAATCCAGAAAAAAGAAACTCTCGAGATTTTGCTGTTTGGAAGTTTAATACGGAGCTTGGCTATGATGCTCCTTTTGGCAAAGGCTTCCCTGGTTGGCACATAGAGTGTTCCGCTATGTCAGTAAAATACCTTGGACCAAAATTTGATATTCACACAGGAGGCGTTGACCATATTCCCGTTCACCACAACAACGAAATAGCCCAGTCTGTCTGTGCTGGCTATCCTTACGCGCGGTACTGGATGCATAACGCTTTTCTCAATATTGGCGAAGATAGTCTAAAAATGGCAAAATCTGGAGAAAATTTTATTACCCTCAAAGTTTTGAAAAAGAAGAAAATTGAACCTTTAGCTCTTAGATATCTATTTTTAGGAGCAAGATATTCTTCCCCTATCCAGTTTAGTTGGGAGTCTTTAGAAAGCGCAGGTGTGTCACTTGATAGAATGCGCGAAAAAGTTAAAGAGGTTGGAGGTAAAGAAGGAGGAGTCCCACAAAAAGCTTTAATAAAGGATTACAAAAAAAGATTTCTGACGACGATAAACGACAATCTCGATACGGCTGGAGCACTGGCTCTTGTCTGGGAAATTTTAAAAAATGAAGATGTTTCTGGTAAAGACAGAAAAAAACTTATAACGAGTTTTGATAAAGTACTTGGATTAAAACTAAACAAAAAGCAAAGTAAAAAAATTGTTGTAGAAATACCTGAGAATGTGAAAATACTTGCAAAGGAGCGAGACTTGGCTCGAACTCAAAAGGACTTTGCGAAAAGCGATGAACTTAGAACCCAAATAGAAAATCTTGGTTTTGAAGTTAAAGACTCTGAAAAAGGCTCCTCCGTTACTCCTAAGTAGCTAGTTTTCCACCTAATACACATGTTATCCAGTATTTGTTGTTTTTGACTATTTTAGGTGCGTGATAGAATGAAAACATGGCACAGACTATTATTACTCAAACGATAAAAAATCGACTTCGAATTCCTCCGCAAAACTTGGAAGCGGAGATGGCACTCCTTGGCTCAGTTATGCTTCGACCAGAAGCACTTCACGATATTGTGGACATCGTAACTCACGAATCTTTTTATTCTGAAAAACATCGAATTATTTTTGAAACAATGATGGAGCTTTTTGCAAAACGTTCTCCGATTGATTTACTTTCTATTTCAGCCAGACTGAAAGAAAAAGGTTGGCTTGACCAAATCGGTGGCAACACCTACCTGACAGAAATAGTCAACGCTGTTCCATCTTCATCAAATATAAAACACTATGCGGAGATTGTTCAGAAAAAATACATGATGCGACGCCTCATCGAAGCCTCTGACCATATCTCCCAAATCGGCTACGATGAAATAAAAGACTTGGAAGAAATGCTAGATAGTGCCGAGAAAAAACTTTTTGATGTAACTAACTTTCACTCCTCTCATAAATTTGTGCCGATTAAAGACGAACTCGGTGAAGCTTGGGACCGACTAGACAGATTGCACACAGATGGCCAAGGCATGCGTGGAATTCCTACTGGTTTTGCTGATATTGATAATAAATTATCGGGACTACAAAAATCAGATTTAATTATTCTCGCAGCTCGTCCAAGTATGGGTAAAACATCTCTAGCGCTTGATATCGCTCGCCAAGCTGCGGTTAACCACGGTAAGTCTGTCGGTATTTTCTCTCTTGAAATGAGTAGCCAGCAACTAGTGGATAGAATGCTCGCCGCCCAATCCAACGTTGACGCTTGGAAACTTCGTACCGGAAAACTCTCTCGTCAAAACGACTTTGAAGCTATCCGTGAGTCACTAGATAAACTGAACAATGCTCCGATATATATTGATGACCAGCCGGGAAATACTATTTTAAAAATGCGCTCTATCGCAAGAAGGCTGAAAAGTGAAAAAGGTCTGGACCTTATTGTTGTGGATTACCTACAGCTTATGGTTCCTGCAAGCACCGGAAAGAATGATAACTTGGTTCAACAAACGACAGAAATTTCTCGCTCTCTTAAAAATCTTGCGCGTGAGCTAGATGTTCCTGTTCTTGCCCTTTCCCAGCTTTCCCGTGCCGTAGAACAACGCGGAGGACGCCCTCGCCTCTCTGACCTCCGAGACTCCGGTTCTATTGAGCAGGATGCGGACGTGGTTATGTTTATCCACCGAGAAGATAAATACAAAGACCAGGATGAAAAAACAAATATCGCTGAAATTTTGATAGAAAAACACCGAAACGGTGAGACTGGCAAAGTGGAACTCTTCTTCAATGAAAAGAAAGTAACTTTCCAGACTGTCGATAAATCTAAATACAATGGCGCGGAAAAGGAATTTTCGGAATTTTAAAATATCTCCTTACGAATTTTCCAAGACACGTATAAATCCCTACTGGGATTTTACTATGCTCGTCGTTCAAGAAAACAATATCCTCATTCCAGAGCCTTCTCGCAAACTCGCTAACGCTCAGACAGTGCTTCAGGCTTCTTTTCACTCGTTTTTGTTTTCTAAACTCCTGTGCAATGTCTTGGAAAATTCATAACTCGAATAAACGTTCTGTTTTTATAAGACGAACCCGCCGAGTTTCCTCGACGGATCTGTTATCAAAGTGGACTGAAGTAGTTTCTGAGACGAACATTCCGAAGTGACCATGGAGTGATTTTGCTATGCCCATGGACTCGAACAAATACTACCCAGGAATTTGGTCTGCGTTGAACCCAGCCCACATTCCCACTGATGACATTCCGAATCGCCGTACCTCGCGTAAGGTGCTTACGACGAAGACCTTCGTGCATCTTGGCTCGAACTGGCTCAGACTTACCTTTCTTGGACATAGTTCTACTCTCCTTATCCGTGCAAGATACTAGCAAAAAGCTAAACTGTTGTAAACAGAATTGTTTGTTATAATCAAAAGGATGGACAATACACAAAAACTCATAGAACTCTTTAAGGAATTCCCAGGAATAGGACCGAGGCAAGCAAAACGCTTTGTGTACTTTTTACTAAATAGAAATCCAAGTTATGGCAGTGATTTGGCAAAGCTTATAAATGAGGTTCGCTCAACAGTCCATTCTTGCGACACTTGCTTTAGGTTTTTCCCTAATGACACAACAAAAACTTGCCCTACTTGTCGTGATACGAATCGAGACAAAAAGTCTTTAATGCTTGTCTCTCACGACGTTGATTTTGAAAATATTGAGAAAACTAAGTTTTACAGCGGTTACTATTTTATTCTTGGTGGTACAGTGCCTATTCTTGAAAAAAATCCAGAGAAACGAATCCGCCAAAAATATTTAATAGATATATTAGATAAAAAAGTGAAAAGCGGTCTATCTGAGATTATAATCGCTTTAAACTACAACCCCGAAGGTGAAAATACCCTCTCCTACTTATCCCAAATACTAAAACCTTTGTCTGACAAAAATAACGTAAAAATCTCAACCTTGGGTCGTGGACTTTCAACAGGAACAGAACTTGAATACTCAGACTCTGAAACTATCAAAAACGCCTTGAAAAATCGACAATAGATGCTAATATGAGAAATGGAAAGTGAGGAGTTGTGCCAAGAAAAGTTAGAACTGTTCGCGAAATAGGACCGAGAATAAAGTTGAAACGACCATTCAAGATTGGAAATCTCACTCCAAGGGAAATCCAAATGCTCCGTAGGAGCGCCGAGCAGGTTTCAAAGGAATTGCTGGGACGTGAGAGAAAAGAGCAGGAAACTTTAAGGCTTGCTGAAGTTGATGGATTCATCAAACGAGCCGGAAAAGTTGGCTTGAAATTCACTCGCGAACAGGCAGAGTTTCTCATGAGCGAGTTTGCGCCCGATAAACATGATCACTGGGATGGTAAGGTAGGCATAGATATCCCATAAGAAAAAGGCACTCCGCGAGGAGTGCCTAATCTTTTATATAAATCTATTCTACCTTTCGCCCGAAGGGTCCTATAAAGAAACTAGAATGTTAAAAACAACCTCCGCGTGGAGGTTGTTTTATTTAATTGCTGAAATAGTTACTTTGAACCAAGGTTGTCTATGTCCATTCTTTTTAAAATATCTAGATTTTTGTTTGTATTTTATAACCTCAACTGTCTTGTTTCTTCCAACTTCAGAGAGAGTTGCTTCTACTTTGGCTTCTTTGATATAAGGAGTGCCGATAGTTGTATCTTTGCCGTCCTCTACAAGGAGAACTTTATCAAAAACAATCTTGTCCCCCACCTTGAAATCACCTTTGATTTTCTCAATTTTAAGAGTGTCTCCTTTTGAGACTTTGTATTGTTTGCCCCCTGTGTTTATTACAGCAAATTCCATAGCTTGCAAAATATAACAAAAACGGCTTAAAAAGGCAAGTAAATAGCCCGAATATGGTTTCGGGCTATTCTAAAACTACTTGCGCTTCTTTTTGGGGGCAACTGGCTTTTCAATTGCCTCAAGTGCTTTGGTAGTAGCCACCCGTTCAAGATGACAGCGTAAGCAGTCTCCATCAGGAAGAAGTACCCCCATCAAGGTTCTTTCATGATTTCCGTTATGCTCTGGCCAAGTTGACATAGGCTCAACATGTCGAGCTTCAGCCAAAGCCTCTAATCCTTCATAACTCATATCTAACCTCCCAAAAAACTTTACACAATACTTTCAAAATTGCAAGTAAAAGAATACCTCCCTGCTAGCAGGGAGGTAGGAGTTTGGGTAACGCTATTCTCCAGAGCGTTTTTGGCGTAAAGCCAAGGTCTAACTTACTTGAGTTGGGACTTCACGTACACTGGGTCCTGTTCAAGGAGAGAGCTGGCCTCTCCTAGTGGTGCACGGTCTAGCATCATTGAGACAAACAGCTGACAGTGCTGACCACTAGGCAGATGTTTCTCGATGACTTCACGGTAGACTTGCTCGAGTTCACGAAGAGCATTACGGAAGTCATCCGTTGCTCTTCGAGTATTGACTGAGACTCCTGTGAGCCGAACTTCGCAGAGTGGTTCGTCACCAACTGCCAAGTCACAGTGCTGAATATAGAATTCAGCTGGACCGAACTTCCCTACTCGCAGATGTGGCTGGAGTACTCTCTCCAGAACTTCTGTCCGAAGACGTTTGCTCTGTAGAACTTTGAGCAACTCCTCCGGACACGTCTCGTGCACTACGCTTTTCAGTTTCATGATCTTCCTCCCTAGAATGCAAAAACCACCGAAATGGTGGTTTTGCGAGAATAGTTCCTTGCAACCAACAAATCATCTGTCCCTCGAGTTTCGAGAGCTGAATTTGGCACCACTTCGACAGGCTCAGTGCAGGCTTGCCTTGAACTTGTTGAAAGGTTGTCGGAGCGTCATAGGGTCAGTACCCTCGGCTCACTCTTGATAATATGCGGTTGTCAAAGAACTTGTTACTTAAATAATGTTACATTATCGATTTTAAAATTGCAAGTTTTATATAATAGAAAACCGCCCTCCAAACGGTTTCCGTTGAGAGCGGTGTTATCTGAATTTCAAAGGTCCACATACATATGTAATCCCTTTGGTATAACCTAGAAGCCTGGAGACCTCTTGATCTAAATCCGAGGCGACTGAACTTTTGAGCACGTAGAGATTGTCATCTCGATCCACCAACCCAGTTCCACTTTCTCCAGAAATGGATTTGTAATCGACGATGAAATACTCAATTTTATTGACAACATCTTCTGCCTTACCCAAAATTCTAACCTTCTCTCCACTTACGAGAGAGGTCAATTCTGGTGCTCCTTTCAAGGCAGTAACTTTGACATTGCCTGTGTGTGCTTCAATGTCATGAACTGAGAACCCCTGGATTAGTTTTGGGGTACCTACAGAAAGAATGACGAGATCAGTTGCATCACCAGTGATCTCCTTACCTGTGTACAGAACCTTTTCGATTCCGAACATATAGTTGTCTGTCGCTCCAAGTAGTTGGTAGCCATAGGCTCCTACGCCACCAGAACGAGGAAACAGATGTTCAGTAGTTGCAATCTGTTTGCCATGACTTCCAATAAACAGTGAACCAGATCCCGTAAAGTTGCCTGGACCTCGACCAATAATATTGAAAATCAGAACTGGAGAAAACCGACTTGGTACCCGAACCATCGATGTCTTCCCCTTGATAATCTGGAGCGGATCTCCTGGCCGCACTATCTTAGTACCAAACTGAACCGATGGAGCATTCAGCCTTGTGTTGAACAGAGTGTAAATCAGAATAGCTACAGTTACGGCTGTGATGACTAGGACAAGGTTATTAAGCCGATGTCCTTTCGCCTTTTTTTTGACTTTCAATTTGAGAACCTCCAAGGCAAACGGTACATTATTTTATTATGACTGTCAATTATTCCGAATCCGGTTTATCCAGGAGATTTGATTCAAATTCAATAGAGTCTCCTGTTATCCGTACAATATCTTTATCTATCTTTTTAAATTCTTTACTGCCATTGTTAAAATGATTTACAACTGTACCAAGCGAAGTGCCAAGTTTATTGTGGTACTCTTCGTAACTTTTTAGATGGTTCATTAGGTTGGCGACATTTTTCTGAATTTCTATGGTTTTCTCTTCAATCTGCATTGCCTTGAGACCCTGCAACACTGTCTGTAGATATGCCAAGAAAGACGTAGGTGAAACAATAATCACTTTATACTTACCTGCTGCTCTTTGTATTAAATTCTCAGTGTCTTCTGTAATAGCGCCAATTTTGTTAATGAGTAGGTCATAATAAATCGCCTCATGTGGAATAAACATAAAAGCGAAATCCATTGTCCCCTCCTCCGGACGGATGTATTTAGAAGTTTCAGTAATCCGAAGTTTAAGATCGTTTACAAACATTTTTTCTAGCCGAGCTTTTTCTGTTGCATCTCCGGTTTCAATCATTCTGTTGTAGTTCTCTAGAGAAAACTTTGAGTCCACAGGGATTATTTTATCCTTCACAAAAACAACAGCATCCACAATCTCTCCGTTTTTAAAACTATATTGCATTTGGTACTGACTTGGTTCTAAAACATTTTTCAAAAGTGTCTCAAGGTAGTACTCGCCCAAAATCCCCCTCTGTTTTGGATTTTTTAAAATGTCCTGTAGGTTTTGAAGCTGATCTGCAAAAGAAACCACCTGGCGATTTGTCTCATCGAGTTTTGTGAGACCTTTAGTAACCTCCCGAATCAAATTTGCTGACTCGCCTAGCTGACTTCTGACAGACTCGTTCATCTGCTTTGTACTCTCACCTATTTTAGAGTCCACCACTCTGTTTAATTCGTTTATCTGCTGGAGTATGAGCTTGAGACCAGTTTCATCATTCCCTTGCTTTGGTCGTAAAAAATAAACCAATCCCGCTCCTACAATAAACCCTAAAATTACGATTAAAATAGTTGAAGCATCCATGGGAATATTCTACCAAATAAAATTGTATTATGATAATATGTAAAATATGAAAAAAATATTAATAGGTCTATTAGTTATATTAGTAATTTTTGGAGTTATTTATTGTCTGGATTACTATAGTAGAAAAAATATGAATTGTATTCAAGTCTTGGTCGCAGCAAAAAATCGATTCACTGGCGAAGTCAGAACCTTTGGGAATCCTTGCCAATATTCATCCTTATTTTGGAAATCGTATCCTCGCGTAGAAAGCCAAGGTTTTTATGATTATCGAGTAAATAATTAAATAATTTTAAATTCATGTCACTACAAACACAAATCAAAGATCAAATCAAAGAAGCTATGAAAGCTAAGGACACTGTACGTCTAGGAGTTATCAAGGGGTTAGTCGCTGGATTTACAAACGAACTAGTCGCTATGAAAAAGATGCCGGCAGATGAACTCTCTGACGAAGAAGTTTTGAACGTTATCCGTCGAGCTGTAAAACAACGTAAGGATTCAATAGACCAATTCACAAAAGGTGGACGATCTGATTTGGCTGAGGCAGAACAAGCTGAGCTATCAATACTTGAAACTTACCTACCAGCACAGATGTCAAAGGAAGATGTGATAAAAATTGCAGAAGCTAAAAAGGCAGAGCTCGGTGTGACAGATAAATCAGGTAGCGGAAAACTAATGGGAGCTCTAATGAAAGAATTGAAAGGAAAAGCTGATGGAGATGTAGTTAAAACAGTAGTCGATGAGATTTTACTGTAGACAAAATTTTTTAGGATTATTATAATATGGTAGGAAAGGAGGTGCGGTTATGAAGAAAACACCTAACCAAATCGCTCAGGCGATTAAAGCCCGTGGTCCTGAAGCCAATATGGCTTCGAAATACCAGAGCATCTTGATTGATGAAATTTTGGCTGGCGGTTACAGTGACCCAGTTGAAATTGAAGTAATCAAGAGTAAGGTGTCGAGACTGATGCTGAAGTATAGATTAGAACGATTGGCGCGTCTTGCAGAGTTGGAGCAAACCACATGAAACCCACCCGTGAATAAAAGGGTTGACTACGTACCCACAGTCAACCCTTTTTCTTATTTTAAATACCTATATTTTAAGCCAAATTTTTAATAAATTGTTGACATTTAGTATTTAAATATGCTATAATACTAGGCAGAGGAGAGTTCATGCCAATCCCCGACAATGTCCGAGTAGCAATGATGAAAGGTGATCGAAAGTTCCTTTCTCGCTCTGGACGACATGGTGGCTTTTCTGCCGCGCTTCGGCGAAGTAGACAACTTACCGATGATGCCGTCAGGCAACGCGAACGCCTCGCTCGCGACAGTGAGAGAGTAGCTCGCGAAGCCAATGAACACATCTGCCCCGTTGACGACTAGTTCGTCAACGGGTTCGTTTTTATTTAGGTGTCACTTTCTTATATTTTTTTAAAATCCCAGCTTCTATTTCTGCCCTATCTCCTCCATATGATAGATATGAAAGTTGCTTCAATGTATCGATAACATCGGGATTACCTTTTGGTGGATATGGTTCTTTTATATTGAAAGCTTTTACTGTTTTCCCGCCAACAAGCATCTTTATATAAGCATTTAAGTTATCTATATTCATAATATCTTTTGCAGTGAAAACTGGGGCAAACTGTTTTTCAAGAAATTCAGCGTCTTCTGCACCCACACGAAAAGATATGACGGAGCCCACGTTGCCAAAAACTGCATCACGGATATCATCCTGTAGTTGGGCAATATATTGATGAGCGATATTTAGAGATAATTTATATTTTCTTGCCTCTGACAAAATAGTGGAGATAGAGTTGGTGGTGATATTTTGAAACTCATCAATATAAAGATAGAAGGCAGGAAAATCCTTTCCAACAACATCCACACGAGAAAGTGCCGCCATTAGTATTTTACCGACAAGTATGAGCCCGATAAGATTTGCGTTTATATCTCCTAGTCTACCTTTTGATAAATTTACTAGAAGGATTTTCTTCTCATCCATTATTTTTCGAAAATCAAAGGACGACTTTTCTTGAGCGATAATTGGTCGCATAATATCGTTTGCCAAAAACACATCGAACTTTGAAGTTATGTACGGAACGATGTTTGCGAGAGATGCTTCCCCACCTGCTTTCTCTGCCACTTCTGTCCAAAACTGAACCACGATAGGATTTTTACAATTAGCTAGTTTCATCTGACGAAACTCTTTGTTGGTCATAACACGAGAAACATCTAGTAAAGTGCAACCAGAATCTGGGTCTTCAATAACAAGCATGGTCGCATTTCGGAAATACTGCTCAAACATTGGACCTAAAGATTCTGGAACTCCTCCATAGAGTTTTTGGAAAATACTAAATAGTTCGTTTACAACGAAGGTTTTCTGTTCAGGATGGCTTCTATCATACTCCAGCATGTTTAGAGCCATGGGTCTTTCAACATAACTAGGATCAAAATAAATCACATCTTTGTAACGTTCCGGAGGGATATTTGCTAATATTTTTTGAATGTCACTGCCGTGTGGGTCGATAAAACAACAACCCTTTCCAGCTTGAATGTCTTGAATAATAGTATTTAACAAAAACACTGTCTTTCCTGTACCTGTTTGACCGATAACATACATATGCCTCAAGCGGTCTTCGTCTTGCATATATATAGCTGTGTCGTTGTTACGATAAGTATTTACGCCAAGGAGTGTACCTGTTTTAGCTATATCACTAGGCGCAGGAGCACTGACGGATTGGGACTGTTTAAGTTGTGGTGTCGGTGATAGAGCAGAGTTTTGGAAGTGTATTAAACTGGTTATTTCATGAAGGTTTAACGGCAAAAGTTCTGCTGAGTTATAACTTCTAAAGGAATAATCTCGAAACATTTTTATTAATGAGCCTTTTTCTAAACGTTTTGGTTTAAGACCAGTTGTTGCTGTGTCAGTAAACTGGTTAAAGCTGGATTCAAGTCCTTGAAGGATTCTCTCGCAATCAGCTCTATTTTCTGCAGACGCAATAAGACGAATGTTTGTTGCAACAATAGTACTACTAATTTTCTGTTTAATTTTTTGTATAGCTTCTGTATCTATCGGTTTCTTCTCTTCGTCTGGTTTTGGAGATGATTTAAATAGAGAGAAAACCCCTTTTTTTAAATCCCCTGCCAAACTCTCTGGTAAATCTATCGCTTCCTTTACTGGGACACCTTTTTCAATTTGTTCGATAGCAAACTCGTATTTTTTATTAAAATAGTCACCTTTTGGAGCAAAAATTATTTGTATTCCAGCACCTTCTCCATCTTTTTTTATTTTTGAAAAGCTATTTAAAATTACGTTTAGTGGGTCGTGGTCGAAAGATTCGTAAGTTTTAAACTGATAAATCGAATTGTTGCTTGACTGTAGAGACGAACCGAGAGAGATTCCATTGGTATTGAAAATATTGTAATCAGATGTAGCCTCCGTAAGTCTAGCGTTATGAAATACAGAAATAATCTGTTTTTCAAAAAGCGCCTTATGAATATTGGGCACCGCTACATAAAAAACAAACTGGTCACTACCATTTGGGTTGGCTATCTCGAGAACAATATAGTTTTCCTTATAAGTTTTAGTTTCGTCCTTCGCAACCACCGACAGCATGCCAGATAGAAACTGTTCCATCCCGGAAATCAGTTCTTTCAATGGTTTATTTTTTTCTTCACTTCCCGAATCCTCCGGTAATACAACCTCATAAAGAGTCATACCGAGACCTCGAAACTCATTGTCGACCAAGTGCACACCCTTAGCTTCAAAACCGTGCTTAATATAAGCAACTAAAAAACGATGGAAATCGTCCTCGAGATGCGGGTCTTTAAAACCAGACAAAATGGACATTGTGTTTTTTATTCCTTTCTCGTTGAGGATAGTCAGAAGCTCTTCCATTTTTCTGTCATGTGTTTCTGGTTCCAAATTTAGCACTATTGATTCTGCATCTACTTTTGCTAAAGCGTAAGTCTGGTCAAGAACATCTTTTGGCAATTTATCTCGATAGCGAGAGATTTGCTCTTTGACAATATCTTCTGTCGTGTACTCAATCTTATTTTCACGAAGTTCTAGCTCTTTGTTTGATATTTGTTCCCGTAAAAAAGCAATCTCTTCTTCTGGACTTTTAAATTGCAGGCTATTTTCTAGATTTTGCACCATTCTGTAATTATATATGATTAGTGAAATAATGACTATAATACAGCTGTGTATTAGGATTTCTTTGATAAGTCCGCCACTCTCCACAAATACCAAGAAGCAAAAGTTCTGTATGGGCTCCAAGCATCTGCCAATTTTTCCATCTTTTTAGTATCTGGAAGTTGTTTTAAATTAAACACCTTTTGAAATCCTTTTTGAATACCCAAATCCCCTGTCGGTAAAACATTTGGTCGACAAAGAGTAAACATGAGAAACATGTCCGCAGTCCATCTGCCAATACCTTTAACTGCGATAAGATGTTCCCTGATCTCCTCATCTGTCATTTTGTGAAAATTCTTCGGATTGATAGTTCCATCTAGAAACTTTTCAGACAAATCTTTTAAATATTTCATTTTTTGAGGAGAAATGCCTGCACTTTTAAACTGTTTGTCAGTGAGTCTAAGTAGTTTTTGAGGTGAAAAGTTATTAAATTTTCCGCCAAAGACGGATCCGCCTCTGGCGGAAAAAAGTTTCAGGAATCTTTCTTCTATAGTAGCTGCAGCTTTGCCTGTAATTTGTTGGTAAATAATAGAACTCACCAGGGCCTCGAAGTAATTTTGGCTCGGCTTGTAACCAGGCTCAGGAAACTGCTTTAGGATTTTTGAAAATATTTTATCTTTACCTAAATGTGCTAAGGCTTTTTTTGTTAAATCTGGAGACATGAATTAAAAGTTGAAAGTTCTTAAAGTTTATAAAGTCTATAAAGTAATTGCAAATAAAAAAAACCCGCTCCGAGAGGAACGAGTCTTTATTCGTCCTACCGAGCGGATAACAAACTATCGTGGCGGTAGTGTGTAAGAATAAACGAAGCTACCTCTACCTCGTTGAACTTTGTGGTATCGATGAGGGTTGCACTTGGGTGGCGACGAAGTGGACTATGCGTACGTTCGCTATCGAGCTTGTCTCTTTCGATAATCGCCTCAAGAACCTCGCTGAATTCTACAAACACTCTCCGCTCCGCATTCTGGCGCATCCTGCGTTTTGCTCTCTCTTCTGGCTCCGCATCAAGATAAAAGCGATGTGGGGTGTCGAAGATGTAACCCATGTCACGACCTTCTGGTACGAGACCGGGTGGAAGCCGAAGACTGATTTGTGCATCTCTTACGGCAGAGCGCACCTCTGGAATGCTTGCCACATGTGGAACCAGCAAATCAACTTCGTGAGCACGAATCTGCTCTGTGACATCGATGTAGTTGAGCGTAACCCGTTCACCAGGAAAACGCACCAACATCCTGCGAGCGAGTATAGAAAGATCACCTAAGCTGTAAGGCCTGCCCAGCTTTAGGGCTAGATAAGCGACACAGCGATACAGGGCGCCACTGTCTAACACAGTGAAACCAAGCTCCTTACCAATAATCTTGGCGACCGTGCCTTTACCTGCACCAGCCACACCATCAATAGCGATAACGGGCACACTCAAATCCTGTTTCAATAGAACCTCCAAAAACTCATACTAGTTGCATATTGGACTTTAGTCAAATTGAAAAAAATGATATAGTTTTTGTGTTTAAATTTGGCCTTATCGTCTAACGGTTAGGACGAAGCCTTCTCAAGGCTTAAATCCGGGTTCGATTCCCGGTAAGGTCACAAAGAGAAACTTGCTTTTATTTCAAAATATGATACTGTTTTTCATTAGAAACAGGAGGACTGATGACGAAGAAAAACAATGAATTTGTCGATTGGTTGAGCAAACAGTTCAAATATATCCCAGGTAGAGGCCGAGCATCTGCCGTTGCTCGTCTAGCTGAAATTACTCCCTCTTACTTGTCTTCATTACGAAAGGGTGTAAAGAAAAATCCCTCGAAAAAAACAATTGAAGCAATCACACGAGCTATCACAGAAGTTCGAAACGGAAAAACAGTGATTTCTTCAATGGATACGGCACCATCTGATCTTCAGGGATTTGAACGAATGCTCTGGTTCGTCGCTCATCGACGGTGTCCATGTTGTGGCAAACCACAATAAGCCAAGACTTCTACTATTTAAAAAACCCCCACACTTTCCGCGAAAGTGCTGGGGTTTTGATTTAATCCTCGTAAGGTGGCAAACTTTTCAGAACCTCTGTCACGTAGGTTGCCAAATCCTCTACTCCAACTCCATACTGACTAGCCATCCTATCGAGCCTTCGCCGATAAAGAACTGGATTGAGAGCCAAGAGAGAACCGAATACATTGATAACGGCTTCTCGAGGAACTTTTTGTGAGATATCTGTCTGTTCACTCATTTAAACCTCTTTCTAAGTAGAAACCTAACATAAAATAGAGAATGTGTTAATTCGTTCTACTCAACCAATCTTGTTCTTGTCTAACTAGTATTTTCCCCTTATCCTCTGGATGCAACATTATTTTTTCGATAATTTTTTCCATACGCATTGCCTGTGAACCTTTAACTAAAACCACATCCCCTGCCTCAATAGAATTTTTTAGTTCATCAAAAACCTCATCCGCGTTATAAAACAGCAACATGTCTAATGGATTAAAACCGAGGGCTAGAAGCTCTATGCCAATTTTTCTAGCTCTCAAACCAACACAAAAAACTTTGTTTACAGAGTCTTTCAGTAAAACAGCGAGTTTTTTGTGTTCATCCGCTGAAAACTGGCCGAGTTCAAGCATGTCTCCTAAAACTGCAATCTTTCTGCCTTTTGTTGTTAACTTAGTTAAAACCCTTATCGCTTCTTTCATAGCGACAGGAGAGGCGTTATAAGTATCATCGATGATTATACTGTCTTTTATTCCAGAAACTAGATTCATCCTGCTAGGAAGTGACTTAAATTTATTTAGAGAGGCTGAAATATCTTTTGGGTTTAGTCCCAATTCTAAAGCCGTAGCAAATGCCAGCAGACAGGCAGTCTCGTTTTGTATTCCGATAGACTGAAAAATATTTATCTCGTTCTTTTTTGTTTTGTTTGCCATTGCGGAAATATCATATAAGTTCATTACAG
>CAYITW010000007.1:0-19188 GCA_964366395.1 uncultured Candidatus Saccharibacteria bacterium | reverse complement strand
TCTCAAACAACGTATTGAATCTCTCGGTATGGAGGATAAAATTTTAAATGTTATCGTGCCAACAGAAAAGAAAATTAAGATCAAAGGTGGTAAGCGGGTCGAAGAGGAAGAAAAAATTTATCCGGGATATATTTTGGTGGATATGATTGTGACCGAAGACTCTTGGTTCGTTGTTCGAAACACTCCTCGCGTGACAGGGTTCGTCGGTTCAGGTATTTATCCAGTGCCAATAGATCCGAAAGAAGCAGAAGAACTTTTTGGTAGAATGAATGCTCATAACATAAAACATAAAATAGATTTGTCACTCAATGACACTGTTACTATAGTAGACGGTCCATTTAAAGATTTGGAAGGGAAAGTTTCAGAAGTTGATGAAGAGAGGGGTAAGGTTAAGGTTCTTGTGGCGATGTTCGGACGCGAAACTCCGGTGGAACTAGATTTTCTTCAGGTTAAGAAGACCTAATTGCAATTTAGAGCAGTTTGTATTAGAGTGTCAAAACAAAAAACATGGCAAAGAAAGTAACAAAAAAATTAAAGCTCGTCATTCCAGCTGGTAAGGCAACCCCAGCTCCTCCAACAGGACCAACTCTTGGTCAAGCAGGAGTGAACATAGGAGAGTTTGTAAAGCAATTTAATGATGCTACCCAGAAAATGGTGGGGGATCTTGTGCCTGTAGAGATTTCAGTTTACGAGGACAGAACGTTTACTTTTGTACTTAAAACTCCTCCAGCTTCGAACTTGATTTTAAAAGCTCTGGGTGTAGAAAAAGGTTCTGGCAAAAACACTGTCTCAAAAGTAGGAACTCTAACACGGGCCCAACTCAAAGAAATCGCAGAAAAGAAGATGAAAGATTTGAATGCAAATGACGTAGAAGCCGCAATGAAAATTATTGCTGGAAGTGCTCGTTCAATGGGCGTGGAAATTAAATAACCAATCAAAAGGTGCTGAAATGCTACGGGGTAGCATTTCAGAGACGGAGGCGTGGAGCCGAGTCGGGGTAGCGGAATTTTTCATCAGAAAAATATCCGTGACCGGACCCTGTAAGGGTTTGAAATAAAGTAATTCATTAAAAATTTTAAAACAAAAAAAGATACTTATGTGAAGTGTCTTTTTTTATTGTTTGTGGTACTACTAAGATAGGTGTTTTTTGAGAGGGAGGTAGTGATGTCAGTGAAAACTATCCTGAGCAACAGAGTTGCTCTTGATGAGAGGTTCATTCAGAACTATGAAGAACTTCAGCGAGTGCTTCAAAATCTTCGCGATGCAGAGCACACAATTTCGATGACTCAAGGTGTCTATGACATGCTCCATATCGGGCATGCCCGATATTTGGAGAAAGCGAAGTCGCTTGGAGATATTCTGGTTGTTGCGGTGGATACGGACGAGTACACACGCAAACGCAAACAAAAGGCTAACGAACGTCGACCTGTTGTCCCATTTCAAGAGAGGCTTGAACTTCTTGCCAATCTTCGGTGTGTGGACATTTTGACGATTCGTGATCTTGCTGAACATGAGGCAGATCCAGACTTCGTAATAAAAGTCGTCAAACCTGATGCGCTTGTTATGTCAAGGTCAACGAGTGACGTCAGTTCAGCAAAGCATGATGAGCTCAGAGCTCTCCTAGCTTTGCATGGCGGGAGACTCGAAGTTCTTGAGCCACAAGCAAGTACGTCAACCACCCAGACAATCCGTGAACTTTTCATGGACGGTGCTGGTGGACTTGTGGATCACATCATCGATGCGATTGAGACTTACTTTCACAAAGAAAATCGACAAGTGAGTTTTGGTCACAGGGAAAAGGAGGGGAAGAAAGAATGAGGAACCTAATCGCCTACATTCCTGTTTTGAACCAGAGACATATAGACTGGTTTAAGAAAAATCCAGTCGACCTTTTGTATCTGGTTCCAAAAGAGATGGCAGAGTCGCTTCTTCCAAGATTGGCTCGAAATATGTCAGCTGTGTCAGCTGATGTTGTTTTGAAGTCAATCGAGGCAAACAGACTTGTTCGTTCTATCGCCATTTTCAATCCAGAATCCGGGGACCCGAATGAGAGTAGGGGTTTCGGTACTTGGGTTTTGCCGGATGAGGACATTTCTCGCTTAATTGCTGAGAAGTATCTCAGTCCATCAGGTGTGCCTTATGAATTCGAAATGATCTGGGCTCGCTGGGATATGTCGACAGTTCACAAGGAACAGCCGATTATCGCAGATGTCCAAGTTAGTTCGGATGCTCTGGAAAACATTCGGATGAAGCTAGCTGAAGATGAGTCTCTCAGGAGTCCGGACTGGTGGAGGCAGATTGGTGCTGTCGCTTTCGATGCGGACGGTGCTCGTTTGTTCGTTGCTCACAACACCCATATGCCAAACGAGTACGAGACCTACGTTTTCGGAGATCCTCGCCTCAACGTTGATGCGGGGCAAAAAGGGAAGTACGTTTCTTTGCATGCCGAGCGAGCAGTGATTGCTCTGTGTGCAAAGTACGGATTTCCGTTGTCAGGAGCATCGATGTACGTCACCACATTCCCGTGCGAAGATTGTGCACGGGAAATCGCCTACGCTGGTGTCAAAAAGTTGTTCTTTCGTGAAGGGTATTCTGTGCTAAACGCACAGGAAGTCCTGCGCTCCAGAGGAGTGCAAATCGTTCAAGTAGTAAAAGACCCCGAGTCCGCGTAAGCGGGCCCGGGGCTTATTTATTCCTTTTCTTTGTAACCCAGAACAACCCAGAGAGGTTCAGTTTTGTTCTTGTTTTCTTCTGGCTCGGTGTCCTTCCTTTGACCAACCAAGAAATGAAAGTGTAGGTGGTCCAGCGTGGCTCCAGTCAAAGCCATATCACCAGAGCGAACGAATATTGATTCACCACTTACACCCAGATACTTTTCAAGCCACCAGATCGCAACTTGTAGATAGATCCAAGCTTCACTATCCAGTGAACTGATTTTTGTTGGGTGTCCTTGAGTCGGCACTATCAAGTAGTGGTGAACACTTCCTGTGTAAGGAAAATTGTTCGCAGTAATGAGCCAATAGTCACTTTCATAGATGATGGGCGCCTTGTGTCGTTCCGTGAAGCCTTCTCTGCAGAAGTGGCATTGTCCATTGCGAACCAACTCCTCCATTCTACGGAGTTGTTCGGGATCTCGTGCATTATCAAGTCTGACTTCAGGCAAATTTGTACCCTCCGTGTCTATTTCTATCACTTTAAATTAAAAAAACAAGTCGGCTCGAGATGAGACGACTTGATGTTGATAGGACTAGGTTGTTACCGGGATGTCTTTCATCGACGGGCCAGAAACGTAATCCCGAAGTTCAAAGTGATCTGGACGAAAGTCAAAAAGGTTAGTGACCTTCATACCCTCGTCAGTCAGATTGATACTGGGAAAACTAAATGACTCACGAGAGATCAACTCTTTTGTTGCATCAAGCTGATCATCGTAAATCTGTGCGTTGTGTGTAGCGTGGATGTACCTGTGGGGAACATACCCTGTCACATGTGCAACCATGATTGTAAGAACTGCGTACTGAATCATGTTTGACGGAACTCCGATGGGGAAATCCGCTGAACGCTGATCCATGCGCAAAGTAAGCTGATCACCGATGATGGTTACTTCGACATCACCATGACAAGGAGCGACAACCACTTTTCGTTTGTTTCCACTGTGATTGAGGCAGTAGTGTGGAATCCAGGTGGTCACTTTGTGAGTGATAACACCCGGGTTTTCCTTGATTTCAGCAATAAGATGTTCATATTGCCGAAAAATTTTACCATTTGGTAATGTGTAACAAAGTGCTGCACCATAAGATCCTGGTCCCATGTCGTACGGTTCCAGACCAAAGTCGGCACATTTTTCTGGCGTCGCCCACTGATCTCGCCACCAGTTCACACCCCATTTGTCTGCAAGTTCACGGGCGTCCCGAACGCCGTGGATGAACGCAAGGAGTTCACCAATGGGTTTTTTCCAGAAGCTCACTTTCCTTTCAGTGAGAATCGGTATGCCGTTTGCAATCAAAAAAACCATTGGATTTAGTGTAAGAAGTGCGCGCCTTCCTTTGGTCTGGAAAGGGTTTCGCATCTGCTCACCCTCGATCAGGATTCTCTTCAAAGAATCCTTGTACTGTGTATCTGGAAGTCTGTCATCGGCTCTGAAGTAAAACGGTTGCATGGTTATCCTTTCAGGGAACAAGTTTCTGTTTCTGATACTAACATCTATTTTCTTTGAGTCAAATAAAAACTGCGCCTTTGTGGGGCGCAATTGTGTTCCACTTCTCATCTTCGAACATACTCACTGATAGAAAATGGAAAATGGTTTCTTTCGTCAATATCATGTACAAGCAGTTGTTTGGAGAAACGCCATAAATCTCCATCAACTTCAGGGATGAATGTGTCACCGTCTTGCACTCTCGTGCCCACATGAGTGACAATCATCTTTTTAGCCACCGGAAGAAAGAGTGAGTAGATCTCAGCCCCTCCAATGACACAAATCTCTCGTGCCTCCGCGATTCTCTCAATCGAATCAGGGTCACTTACCTTACCACAACCAGGGAAGTCAATCGACTGGTTTCGTGTCAGGACAATGTTTTCTCGTCCAACGAGAGGTCGGAATGCTGGCGGGATTGAGTCATAGGTTTTCCTTCCCATGACTACGATTTTCCCCATCGTGTATTTCTTGAAATGGTCCATGTCGGCACGAAGACGTCCGCGCCACGGAATGTCACCCTCTCTTCCAATTACACGGTTTTGGTCCATAGCAACAACGATGGTGATTCCTGGGGTTCCTCTTTCTGTCATTGGGGCTCCTTTTCTAAAAACGATATTACTCTTTAAAAACATCTAGGTCAATGCTATTATTCAATTATGATTTTGAAAGTGAAAAAGCTTAGTCCTGACGCAGTTTTGCCAAATTATGCTCATGAAGGGGATGCGGGGCTTAATATGTATTCAAATGAAACAGTTACCATTCCTTCGAGCGAAGTAGCAAAAATAAGAAGTGGAATATCAATGGAAATACCAGAAGGATATGTTGGGCTTATATGGGATAGAAGCGGTTTGTCTATGAATCATGCGATTAAATCTCTTGGTGGAGTAATTGATTCTAGTTACCGAGGTGAATCTATTTTTGGAGTAATAAATCTAGGAAAAGAAGCATACACGGTAGAAAAGGGTCACAAAGTTGTGCAAATGTTAATTCAGAAAATTGAACATGTAAAAGTGGAGGAAGTAGAGGAATTATCAGAAACAAAAAGAGGTGCTGGGGGTTTTGGGAGTACGGGGAAATAAACCCACGAATGAATTCCCGCGAATTTTAACGAATAATGCAAGAAAAAATTAAAAAAGAGATAGAAAAGATACTGGAAGAACTTGGAGTAAAAAATCCAAAAGTAGTTGTGTCCAACCCAACTCATATTGAAATGGGGGATTATTCTACAAATGTAGCAATGACTTATGCAAAGGAACTCAGGATGAAACCTTTTGAATTAGCCGAGAAAATAACCCTTCGACTAACTCAGGGTGATTTGCAAAAGCAAATCAAAAATATAGCAGTTGCGAGCCCTGGTTATATAAATTTCTTTTTTGCTCCAGAGTTTTTTGTACCAAAACCTTTTGAGAAGTTAAGTGAATATGAAGGTAAGAAGTTTTTTATAGAACACACCCAGCCAAATCCTTTCAAAACGTTTCACATAGGGCACTTAATGAACAATACTATAGGTGAGTCGGTGGCAAGAATTGTAAAGGCAAATGGAGGAGAAATACAAACAGCTACATATCACGGGGATGTTGGTTTACATGTGGCAAAGGCAGTTTGGGCTATCAAACAAGGTGTTTCTATGAAAGAAGCCTATGCTTTTGGACACAAAGCTTACGAGGAAGGTACAGCTAAGGAAGAGATAAACACGATAAATACAAAAATCTATGATGAGAGTGATCCAGAAATAAATAAAATATATGAAGATGGTAGAAAAGAATCCATAGAGTATTTTGAAAATTTATATAAAAAATTAGATAGTCATTTTGATTTCAATTTCTATGAGAGTGAGAGCGGTGAAGTAGGCAAAGAACTTGTTTTGGAAAATATTGGGAAAGTTTTTGAAGTTGGCGACGAGGGAGCAGTTATCTTTAGAGGTGAGAATTTTGGGCCAAAAACTCACACTAGAGTTTTTTTAAACAAAGATAAGCTTCCAACATATGAAGCGAAGGAGCTTGGGTTGGCGCAAATAAAAAAAGATTTTTTTGACTATGATACTTCTATTACCATCACGGCAAACGAACAAGACTCGTTTTTCAAAGTTGTAGAGGTCGCTATCGGAGAAGTTTTTCCAGAACTAAAAGGCAAACTTCATCACCTTTCGCACGGGATGCTCAAGCTCCCGAGTGGAAAAATGTCATCTCGAACAGGGGATGTTATTACTGCTGAGACACTGATTGAGCAAGTAAAAGAGAAAATTAAACAAAAAATCTCCAGCAGGGAAGATATGTCAAGGACTGTCCTTGACATAGAGGGAGTTTCAGAGATTGTGGCTATTGGGGCGATTAAATATACAATTCTTCGACAGGCAATTGGTGGAGATATTATTTTTGATTTCGATAAGTCTATTTCGTTTGAAGGGGACTCTGGTCCATATCTTCAATATTCTGCTGTCCGAGCGAACTCAGTATTACAAAAGGCTTCTGCCGTAAACCTCAAACCTCAGACTTCTATTCCTAAAGATTGGCATACAACAAATCTGGAAAGGTTGTTGGAGAGGTTTACCTCAGTTGTAGAAAAATCGGGAAGAGAATACGCTCCGCACCACATAGCAACTTATCTTATCGACTTGGCAGGGGAGTTTAATTCGTTTTACGCTGGAAATAAAATAATAGATGAGGGAGATAAAACTTCTCCATATAAATTAGCCTTAACCTCGGCATTTATTGGAATAATGACAAAAGGTCTAAATTTGCTCGGTATCAAAGTTCCAGAGAGAATGTAGTATTAATAAAGTTGCTCTTGTTCGAATTTTGTCATTCGTGAGACGATTTTACTTAAAATATCTGACGCTCTAGTTAAATCACCAGCTTCTGCATCCATATCTGTTCCTCCAGAAACAGAGATTTTTACTTCGCCGAATTTTTCCTTATATTCGTTTTCATTTTCCTCAATAAGCTTTTCAAAGTCAGATATTGCAATTCCAATTGGTTGGTCTAAAATTTCCACACCCTTTAATTCTACAAAGGAATTAAGACGATCAAATTCATCTTTAAGTTCCAATTTCTCATTTCTCTCTAGCTGGACTTTTATTGCTTCAATATAAGCCCTCAAGGTCTTTGGTTTTTCGACAGCTCCGTCTGTTGAAGTAAAACTTTTAGGTGAGTTTAATCCCATATATAGTGAAAAAGTTAAGTACTAATAAGTGAATTATACAAAGTTCTTGTTTGTTTACAAACTTCTCAATTTTGTTAATATTGGTGTATAAGCGATAAGAGGCTAATCATCTCTTGGCTTTGGGAAGAAGGCTTTAGCCAGTAGAACCCAACGGGTAAGCCCGTTAAAGCTGTAATGAGAGACAATCAAGGTGGTACCACGAGCAGAAACTCGTCCTTGCATAGCAATTATTTGCTGTACAGGGACGAGTTTTTATATATATATGACAGAAGAAACAAAAAAATCAGAAATAGCTATAAAAGAGGAAAGAATCCTAAATTTTTGGAATGAAAATAAAATTTTCCAAAAGACTTTAGAAAAAGAGTCGCCAAAAGGGGAGTTTGTTTTTTACGAAGGTCCACCTACAGCAAACGCGAAACCTGCACTCCATCACCTAGAAGCTCGTGTGTTCAAGGATATTATCCCGCGATATAAAACCATGCAGGGTTTCAATGTGCGCAGAAAAGGTGGTTGGGACACTCACGGTTTACCAGTTGAGCTTCAAATAGAAAAAAAGTTGGGGCTTAAATCTAAAAAAGAAATAGAGTTGTACGGTGTTGAAAAATTTAATAAAGAATGCAAAGAAAGTGTTTTTGATTATATTGCTGATTGGGAAACTTTTACCGATCGTATTGGATATTGGGTAGACAAAAAAAATGCTTACTACACTTTTCACACAAACTATATTGAATCAGTTTGGGATATCCTGAAAACTGTAAATGATAAAAAACTTTTATATAAAGACTACAAAGTATTACCATGGTGTCCGCGTTGTGGAACAGCGCTTTCTTCTCACGAACTCGCACAAGGTTATGAGGATGTAAAGGATTTGTCTGTTTATGTGAAGTTTAAGGTTGTTGGGCAGGAAAACACTTATCTTTTAGCTTGGACGACTACACCGTGGACTTTGCCGGGAAATGTGGCTCTGGCGGTCGGGGAAGATATTGATTATGTGAAAATTAAATTTGAAAATGACATTTTAATTTTAGCAAAAGCAAGACTTTCTATTATAGAAAAAGAATATGAAGTGATTGATGAATTCAAGGGAGCAGATTTAGTTGGTCTCCAATATGAACCACTATACCCATTTCTGAAAGAAAAATTCCAAACTAAAAATTCTGAAGCTTTTGCAAAAGCATATAAAGTTTACAAGGCAGATTTTGTTAATACAGAAGATGGAACAGGGATAGTTCACACTGCCGTAATGTATGGTCAGGACGACTTTGTGCTGGGCACACAAATCGGTTTGCCGAAGTTTCATTTGGTTAGAGAGGATGGACACTTTCTTGAAGACATGGATTTCTTATCAGGAAGAAATGTTAAAGAAGTAAATGAAAACGGAAAACCAACTCTGGCTGTAGACATAATTAATGATCTAAAAAAAGGAAATTTATTTTTTAAGCAAGAGAATGTTATTCATTCCTACCCGCATTGTTGGCGATGTAAAACACCACTTATTTATTATGCACGAGATTCTTGGTATATCGCGATGTCCAAACTCAAAAATGAATTGGTTTTCGAAAATGAGGAAATAAATTGGGAGCCGGAGTACATAAAGGAGGGCAGATTCGGAGAGTGGCTTCGGGAAATAAAAGATTGGGCGATTTCTAGAGAGAGGTATTGGGGTACACCGTTGCCGATATGGACTGACAAAGAAGGGAATATTGAGGTTGTGGGTAGTTTGGAAAAATTAAGAGAGCTTACAAAAAAATCTGGGAACAAATATTTCATAATGCGCCATGGCGAGTCGATAGATAATGCAAAACATATTCTTGACCCACAAGGTGACCCCAACAATCACCTAACTCCAAATGGAAAACAAGAAATCGTAGTTTCTTCTAAATATATAAAGGATAAAAAAATAGATTTGATAATTACCTCACCATTTTTGCGCACGAGAGAGACGGGAGAAGTTGTCAGACAGGAGCTAGGTTTAAGCACAGAGAGCTTGATTATTGATGAGCGTTTACACGAATATAACGAATCAGAAATACAATTTGTTAGAAAGCGCATGGGTGAATTTATTTTCGATGTTGAAAGTAAGTATAGTAAAAAAAATATTCTGATTATTTCACACGGAAATCCTATTTGGGTTTTGCAAAAAATTACTGAATATTTACCGAGTGATAATTTTGACGAAGCCCAGATGTTTTCTACTGCCGAAGTTAGAGAACTTCCTTTTATTTTATTTCCTCATAACGAAAATTATGAACTGGATTTACACCGACCGTTTATTGATACTCTTGAGCTTCAAAACAAAAAAGGAGAAAAACTTACCAGAGTAAAGGAAGTTTTAGATGTGTGGTTTGACTCTGGAGCGATGCCTTTTGCCCAAGACCATTATCCGTTTGAAGGTGGCACAGGCTGGTTCTCAAAACAGAAACTACTGTATCCAGCTGATTTTATTTCTGAAGCCATAGACCAAACTCGTGGTTGGTTTTACACATTGCACGCAATAGGGGTACTCATGGGCAAGGGTAAGGCTTACAAAAATGTAATTTGTTTAGGACACATTCTTGATTCACAAGGTAAAAAAATGTCCAAATCTGTGGGTAACATAGTGGATCCATGGGAGGTGATGGATAAGTACGGAGTAGATCCGTTGCGTTTTTGGATGTATAGCGTCAACCAACCTGGGGACTCGAAAAATTTTGATGAAAAAACAGTTGATGAGGTGGTGAAAAAAGTTTTTAACCCAACAGAAAATATTCTAGCTTTTTACGAACTATACAAAGATGATTCAGTGGCACCCAGTGATAAAAGTAAAAATATTTTGGATAAATGGATAATTTCACGACTAAATGAACTTATTGACTTGGGAACAATTTCTTTAGATAGGTACAAGATATTCGAATCAGCACGTGCTGTCAGGGATTTTGTTAATGATTTCTCAACTTGGTATTTGAGAAGGTCCCGGGACAGATTTAAGTCTCATGATGTACTAGATAGAAAAGAAGCTGTAGAAACGACAAAATTTGTATTTCTAGAATTTGCAAAATATATCGCACCCTTCGCTCCATTTTTTGCTGAAAATATCTATCAAAGACTTAGAGATACATCTATGCCAGAAAGTGTCCACTTGTGCGACTGGCCAATGGCTGGAGAAATTCATTCTGATATTCTTCTAAATATGAAAATAGTTAGGGAAACCACTTCAAGGGCTCTTGAGCTAAGGCAGAAAGCAGGACACAAGGTTAGACAACCATTATCATCACTTTCTATTCCAGAACCGCTTTCACAAGATTATTTGGATATTATTGCTGATGAAGTAAATGTTAAAAAAGTTGTAACTGGCTCTAGTGAAATTATTTTAGACACAGACATGACCCCAGAATTAAAAGATGAAGGTATTGCTCGGGATATTATTCGAGGCATTCAAGATGCTAGAAAAACAGAAAACCTAACTCCGAGCCAAAGAATAAAACTTCTAGTAAATGCTCCAGAAAGTATAAAAAATATAATAAGTTCTAACTTAGAAATGATAAGAATTCCAACTCAAGTAGAAAAAATAGATTATTCTAACGAACAACAAAAATATAAGGTTTCTTTTGAAGAGAAAGAAATTTCTTTTTCAGTGGATAAATAATGGGTTACAACAGGTGTGCCAATTGTGTTTTTGACTCGTTACACTCATAAGAAAACAATGTCGTATCACATCTATACAACTGACGGAATAGTTCTAAAGCGACAAGTTTTTGGTGAAGCCAATATACTTCTACATATTCTAACAACGGATTTGGGTCTTATCATTGCTTCTGCTAGGTCGGCTAGACTTTCAGCTTCAAAACTCAAAGGAGCATTACAAGAATACCAACATATATCCGTTTCTTGTGTAAAAGGGAAAAATGGTTGGAAAATTACAAATGTTTCGGATAAAGAATCTTTCTTTTTTAATTATCCAGAACATTCACGAAGAGTTTTGGCTCAGGTTACATCTCTTTTACTTCAAATGATAACAGGGGAGTCGCCCCACCCGGAGATTTTTAAGACAGTAAAAACAGGCTTTGAGTTTCTAAAAAATGTAGACGGAAAGGATATTCCTAGTTTTGAAACACTTATAGTTCTACGGATACTGCATAAACTAGGTTATGTAGCTACAACCCCCGAAACAGCATATTTTCTGGCTGAAAGTGAACTGTGGAGCAGTTCAATCTTAGAGCAAACAAGAGAAAATAAGGAAAATCTTACTAAATTAATCAACAAAGCCCTTAAGGAAAGCCATTTATAGCCCTTCCATTAAAAGTTTGATATAATTTCTCATATGGATCAAGAAGAAAGCAGTATAGAACGCCTAAAGAAAACTCTTTATTCTAGAAACGAGAAGGTCGTCCCGAAGGAAAGGAGGGGTCAAATGCAGAATTTAACTGTAGACGCTCCAACGAACTGGGGAGAGCCTAAATCCTTTGATATTTCTCCTGAAGCAATGGCTAAAAAAAACAATTCTTTTTTTAATAAATTTTTGATTGGTGCCCTTGCCTTTTTTGCTTTATCACTAGGCGTAGCGATGTTTATCTTTTTTGGTGGAATAAACATGATTTCATCCAATAACTTGGATATTAAAATCACGGCTCCAAGCACTATTTCATCCGGCGAAGAACTGGACATAGGGTTGTCTATCGTCAACGGCAATCGCACAGATTTAGAAGAAGTGGTTCTATTTGTAAACTATCCACAAGGTTCACAAACTGTTGGTGAAGAAAACAAACCTATTTCACTTGATAAAATAAATATCGGAACTATAGAAAAAGGCAAAAGTAAGGACCAAACTATTCGTGCACTTCTTTTTGGGGAGAAAGACATAATAAAAACTTTTGTTTTTAAAATTGAGTATAAGGTAAAAGGATCAAACGCTGTCTTTTCAAAGGAAAAGACATACGATGTTTTAATCGGTTCATCTCCTATACTTTTGAAAATTTCCTATCCAAAAGAAGTAAATTCTGGTCAGCAGATTACCTTATCAATAGACATTACTTCGAATTCAAGTGTTCCGATAAAAAACTCTTTGGTTAGGGTTGACTATCCATATGGTTTTACATATAAAAGTTCAAATATCACTCCTTTGAGAGACAATTCTATATGGAATATAGGGGATTTAAGAAATGGCGATAAAAAAACTCTAACAGTCGTTGGGACTATTCTTGGTCAAAATATGGAAGACAGGTCATTTATAGTTTCTATTGGAAGTCAGAATTCAACCACCAAGTCAGATTTAGATATTATTTTAGCTGAAGAAACAATCACGATCGGTCTCCGAAAATCATTTTTTGATCTTCAGGTTGTTACAAATGGTTCAAATGTAAAAAACATCGGACAATTTTTCCCAGTAAATATTAAATGGCAGAACACCCTACCTGATAAAATATTGAATGCAAAAATAGAGGCCGTACTGTCTGGGAATATTCTCGATCGTGCGGGGGTTACTGTCGCCAACAACGGATTTTATAGGTCTGTAGATAATACTGTACAATGGGATAAAAATAACTCTAGCAACTTATTACAAATAATGCCCGGAGCATCTGATGAAGTTTCACTAACCTTAGTTTCTCTCACGAACCCTAATCTCGTTAGATCAATAAAAAATCCACACATTGATTTACATGTTGTAATGACAGGGGATCGTGCAGGGACTGATTCAACCACAGTGTCTTCCACTGAGGATTTAGTTATAAAAATAAATTCAACAATGGAGATTAGTGCAAAATCACTTAGAAACCAAGGACCGTTTACTAACACTGGACCTATTCCTCCAAAGGCTGACGTTGAATCTACTTATACCATAACTTGGATAATGACTAACACCACAAATGATTTGAAGGATGCCTCCGTCTCTACCACACTACCCATAGGAGTTACATGGAAAGGTGAGATATCTCCTCTTTCTGAAAGAATAAGTTTCAATCCAGAGACAAGAGTCGTGTCTTGGAACGTTGGTAACTTGTCTTCAGGTGTCGGTTTCACTTTTTCTCCAAAAACAGTTTCTTTCAAAGTCGGGATAATTCCAAGTATAAATCAGATTAGTACCGCTCCTGTGTTGTTAACCGAAACAGTTGCAGTTGCTGAAGACACATATACTGAAACACAGATTGGAGCAACTGCCATCTATGTCACCACACAATATTCTGACCCGAGTTATAAAGGCGGAGATAATATTGTGATAAAATAACTTCATGCTAGAGAAAAATTCAGATTTGATGGAAAAAATAGTGTCACTTTGCAAACGGAGAGGTTTTGTTTTTCAGGGTGCGGAAATATACGGTGGTCTTGCGGGAACTTGGGATTACGGTCCTTATGGCTCAGAGTTGGCACACAACATAAAAGAATTATGGTGGAAACATTTTGTAAAGGAACAAGAAAACATTTTTGGTATTTCTACTCCAACCTTGATGCCAGAAAGTGTTTGGGAATCGAGCGGGCACTTATCTGGGTTCGCTGATCCAATGGTTGTATGCAAAAAATGTGGGCATGCTTTTAGGTCAGACCAAATTTTAACTCCGAAGAAATGTCCAGATTGTGGCGGAGAACTAGCAGAAGAGAAAAAATTTAATTTAATGTTTCCAGTTGGGATAGGAAGTTCTGAAAAGTCCTCCGCATACCTTCGGGGCGAAATTGCTCCAGGAATGTTTATTAATTTCAAAAATATTATTGATACTATGCATCCGGACTTACCCTTCGGTCTTGCACAGATAGGTAAGGCATATAGAAACGAGATTGCGCCTAGAGACTTTCTTTTTCGTGTCCGTGAATTTGACTTGATGGAGCTCGAGTATTTTGTTAAAGAGTCAGATTGGGAAAAATATTTTGAAATCTGGAAAACGGAGATGTGGAGATGGATTGAAAGGATAGGTATAAATAAAGAGATGGTTCATGAATTGGAAGTGACAGAAGCCGATAGAGCTTTCTATTCTAAACGCACGATCGATTTCGAGTTTGATTATCCGTTTGGACGTAAAGAGCTTTATGGTCTTGCATATAGGACGGATCACGATTTAAAGAGTCACTCAACTGGCTCAGGAGTTGATTTAACCTACTTTGATGAAGAGACTAAAGAGAGGTTTTTTCCTCATGTTATTGAACCCTCGTTTGGTCATGGCAGGACGCTTCTTGCGGTACTACTTTCCTCATATCGAGAGGACGAAATGAATGGAGAGACTAGAACCTATCTTGCTTTCAAACCAAGTATTGCTCCAGTCAAAATAGCAGTTTTTCCACTTTTGAAAAATAAGCCAGAATTGGTGGAGAAAGCACAAGATATTTACAAACTATTAAAGAAGGAAATAGGAGATGTTGTTTTCGATGACAACGGGAATATCGGAAAGAGGTATAGAAGACAGGATGAGATAGGAACTCCTTGGTGTGTGACAGTGGATTTTGAAACTATTGAAAAGGATTCAGGTGTAACTGTTCGTGACCGAGATACAGGAGAGCAAAAAAGAATGGAAGTCACGGACTTGGTAAATTTTGTAAAATCTGCTATACAGTAAATATGAATTTTAAAAAGAAGACCCTAAAAAATGGTTTACGTATCATTGTGGTGCCGATAAAAGATGCACCATCTGTAACAGTGATGTCGATGATAGAAGCTGGTTCTGAATACGAAACAAAAGATAAAAATGGCATTTCTCATTTTTTGGAGCATATGTTTTTTAAAGGAACAAAAAGTCGTCCTAAATCTATAGATATTGCTAAAGAATTTGATGGTATGGGTTCTGTGCACAACGCTTTTACTTCAAATGAAGTAACGGCTTACTATGGTAAGTCTGCAACAAAAAACTTTGAAAAAATCCTAGATATTATTTCTGATATGTATCTAAATCCGACTTTTCCAGAGAAGGAAATGCAAAAAGAGAAAGGTGTGATAATTGAAGAGATAAATATGTACGAGGATATGCCACACAGGATGGTTCAATATATTTTTCAAAATCTTCTTTATGGGGACACCCCAGCTGGCTGGAGTATTCTTGGTCCTATAGAAAATATAAAAAATATGAATAGAGAGGATTTTCTAAATTATAGAAAGGCTCAATATGTTGCTGGTAAAACAATGATAATTGTGGCTGGTAATGTAAATGTAGAAGATGCTTTCAAAAAGATTGAAAAATCTTTCAAGAATATTGAAGAAGGCAAGATAATAAAAAAAAGAAAATTATCCGAAACTCAAAGTAAGCCTCAAATACAAGTAAAACAAAAAGAGACAGATCAATCACATTTGGTTATTGGTGTACGTACTTTTGATCTTCATGATAAGAGGATGCCTACTTTGAAAGTTTTATCTGCCGTGATGGGTAGTGGTATGAGTTCTAGACTATTCCAGAAGTTAAGAGAGGAACTTGGTATTTGTTACTATGTTAGATCAGAGATTAACGATTTAAGTGACCATGGAAATTTTACTGTTTCAGCTGGTGTCGATAGAAGCCGTATAGAAGTTGCTGTGAAAGGTATTTTGGGAGAAATAAGTAAAATAAAAAAAGAGAAGGTTTCTTTGACAGAACTTAAGAAGGCAAAAGATTATTTGATTGGAATGATGTATCTTGGTCTAGAATCCTCCGATGACGTTGCTGGCTTTTTTGGCTTTCAGGAAATAATGCGTGAGAAAGTGAAGACTCCAAAAGAGATAGAAAAAGAAATATTGGCGGTTACCTCAGAAGACGTACAAAGACTAGCCAAAGAGATTTTTATTGACAAAGGTTTAAATATGGCAATGGTTGGGAATATAAAAGATACAAAACCACTAAAAAAAATATTTCATTTCTAGTCATACGATTACCGTTCGCGTAACTTTTACATAGAGCTAAACTAGTGCTATTATTGCAATATGGAACTTGGAGAGAAAACTATAAACATAAGCATAGGCACTATAGTAAAAGCAATCGTCGTTATACTTCTTTTCTTCACTCTTTTTGTATTAAGTGAGTTAGTTCTCGTTTTATTGCTATCTATTGTGGTGGCTTCGGCCATCGAACCTGGGGCACAGTGGTTTGTTCGTCGCGGATTACCAAGGCTTTTTTCTGTAATATTGATTTATGTGACAATTGCTCTTTGTTTAATTGGGGTAGTTTTTTTTCTACTTTTACCTCTACTTTCCGAGTCTAGTGATTTTTTGAGAAATTTTCCTACATATTTCAATACAACCACTATAAACAATTCTATATCTACAAATGATTTTCTATCATCCCAACCATTTGTTGCTGGCATAACTAACAGCTTCAATCTCGAAGAAGTTATCCTTCAAATTAACCGTATCATTGGAAGTATTTCTTCGAATACATTTGGTACGGTGGCTTTTGTTTTCGGTGGACTACTGAATTTCTTTTTAATGATTATACTTTCTTTTTACTTAGCTGTTGATGAGGATGGTGTCGGTAAATTTCTAAAGGCTATTTCTCCGATAAAGCACGAGAAATATATTGTGACTCTTTGGAAAAGATCTCAAAAGAAAATAGGGCTTTGGATGCAAGGACAACTTGTTCTGGCGATAATTATCGGAATGTTGGTGTATCTTGGACTACTGATTATAAACGTACCAAATGCACTACTTCTAGCCACTCTAGCCGCAGCCTTTGAAATAATCCCGCTTTTCGGACCTATTTTAGCCTCAATCCCAGCCATAATTATAGCTTTCGCAACAGGGGATTTGACCACGGCTCTTATAGTTGCGGGTCTATACATAATAGTTCACCAATTTGAGAATCAACTTATATATCCTCTAGTTGTTAAAAAAGTTGTGGGGGTTTCTCCAGTTATATCTATTGTGGCACTTGCTGTCGGTTGGCAACTTGCAGGTTTTATCGGTCTTATATTAGCTGTTCCTATTTCAGCAGTTATTACGGAGTTTTTTGATGATTTTGAAAAAGACAAAATAGTGAGAACAGAGAGGATGTTGAATAAACAAGCTTAAAGTCTATAAAGGCAAAAGTCTATAAAGTATGTCGAGACCATTTTATATAACAACTACAATTCCGTATGTTAATGCTGATCCACACATCGGGTTCGCTTTAGAACTTGTTCAGTCAGATGTTATCGCGCGATACCAGAGACTAGTAGGCAGGGAAGTTTTTTTTAGTACAGGAACAGATGAGTATGGCCAAAAGATTTGGGAAGCGAGTCAGAAAGAAGGAAAAGTGGTTCAGGATTATGTAGATTACTACGCAGAAAAGTATCTAGATTTGAAAGACTTACTGAATCTTTCAAATGATAATTTTATTAGAACAACGAGTAAGGAAAATATTTTAACAGCACAAGAGTTTTGGCGTCTTTGTGATAAAAAGGGCGATATTTATAAAAAGATATACAAAGGACTTTATTGTGTTGGTTGTGAAAGATTTATGACTGAAAAAGATCTTGTGGATGGAAAGTGTTCACTTCATCCAAATCAAGAACTTGAAACCGTAGAAGAAGAAAATTATTTTTTTAAACTTAGTAAATATAAGAAAGAGCTACTAGAGTATCTATCTCAAGATAAAGTTATTTTACCTGAATGGAGAAGAAAAGAAGCATTAGATTTTGTCCAAAATATGGAAGACTTTTCAGTTTCTCGAAATAAAAATCGTATTTCGTGGGGGA
Source organism: uncultured Candidatus Saccharibacteria bacterium (assembly GCA_964366395.1). Classification (GTDB taxonomy): domain Bacteria; phylum Patescibacteriota; class Minisyncoccia; order Phycocordibacterales; family DATDWN01; genus C7867-006. Next base: position 1,235 of record CAYITW010000007.1, on the reverse strand, counting down.
TATCAATACCGGGGGACGATACGCAAGTAATGTATGTTTGGTTTGGAGCATTTGTAAATTATCTTTCTACACTAGGTTGGCCAAACAATAAAGAGGTTTTTGAAAAGTTCTGGACTAATGCAGAGAGAGTTCAGACTGCAGGCAAAGATATGGTCAAATTTCAATCGGTTATGTGGCAAGGCATGCTGATGTCCGCAGGAATGCCAACCACTAACACTATCGTTTATCATGGCTTTATAACTGGGGATGGAGGCATAAAAATGTCCAAATCCATTGGTAATGTAATTAACCCAAGCGATATTGTCGCAGATTATGGAGCAGATGCTTTGCGTTACTTCTTTTTAAGAGAGATAAATCCTTTTGACGATAGTCCTTTCACTGCGGAAAGATTTAAGGAAGCTTATAATGCAAATCTTGCAAACGGTCTTGGGAACTTAGTATCACGAATAATGAAAATGGCTAAAGACAATTTAGACTCTTGTCCAAATCTTCCAGAAAAAAGTATTCCAAATGAATTTTTTATTTTTTTGGATAATTTTGAGTTTAGTAAAGCCATGGATTATATCTGGTCAGAAATTGGTTATATGGATTTGCATATTCAAACGACAGAGCCATTTAAGTTAGTCAAAACAGATAAAGAAGAAGGGCAGAAGGTAATATCTGAGCTTGTGGTACGTCTATATACAGTAGCAAGAATGCTTAACCCAATAATGCCTGAAACATCTGCAAAAATAAAAGAATTGATTAAGACAAATAAATCTCCAGATAAACCTCTATTTTTAAGAAAAGATTAATTTTTATGAAATTTGAATATTTTGATATACACTCCCATATTTATTTTTCTGATTATGATAATGACAGAGAAGAGGAAATAAATAAGTTAAAAAAGGCCGAGATCGGTACCATTGCTATTGGTACAGATTTTGAAACCTCTCAAAAATCTATAGAACTTGCTTTGAAACACAAAAATATTTTTGCAAGTGTGGGTCAACACCCAGGAGATTTGGGAGTTGATTCTGTTTTTGATGATCGTTTAAAATCCTTAGCAAGCAATAAAAAGGTGGTTGCAATAGGAGAGTGTGGTCTGGATTATTTTAGATTATCAAGTTCTCTATCCAAGGAGGCGAACCCACTCTTAACCGATGAGTATTTAAAAGGAATTCAAAAAACAATTTTTGAGTATCATGTTGATTTGGCCCTAGAAGTAGATAAACCTCTCATGTTACACATGCGAC